>NZ_JBFTLU010000278.1:0-5920 GCF_056396605.1 Pseudomonas sp. 05T35 | reverse complement strand
ATCTAAGCGTTAGCTGCCAATAAAAAGCCCGCAGATGAGCAATCATCTGCGGGCTTTTTTGTGTCTGGTCGGGCCCCATCGCGAGCAGGCTCGCTCCCACATGGAGTTTCTATTGAATAMAAATTTTGTGTTCACAAMAAATTAACTGTGGGAGCGAGCCTGCTCGCGATAGGGCCGGTACAGACACCTGATTACTTCCCGGAATACTCGCGATGCATCTGCTCAAGCAGCGCATCCTTGTCATCCCACAACTGGTTGATCCAGCCCTGGAACTCCAGGCGGTACACGCCGTCCTGGTCGTAGTTCTTGCCGATGAACTGCGGCGGGATCTTCAGTTCCTGAAAGTGCACCACCACGTCTTTCACGTTGCCGCACAGCAGGTCCCAATAACCGGGGCGCCCAGCCGGGTAGTGAATGGTCACGTTGACGATGGCTTCCAGTTGCTCACCCATGGCATCCAGCACAAACGCAATACCGCCAGCCTTGGGCTTGAGCAGGTAGCGGAACGGTGATTGCTGCTGCGCGTGCTTGCCTTCGGTAAAGCGCGTGCCTTCGACGAAGTTGAAAATCCCCACCGGGTTATTGCGGAACTTGTCGCAGGTCTTGCGAGTGGTTTCCAGGTCTTTGCCTTTCTTCTCCGGGTGCTTTTCCAGATAGGCCTTGGAGTAACGCTTCATGAACGGGAAGCCCAGCGCCCACCAGGCCAGGCCGATCACCGGCACCCAGATCAATTCTTGCTTGAGGAAGAACTTCAGCGGGCGAATCYGACGGTTGAGCACGTACTGCAACACCATGATGTCGACCCAGCTCTGGTGATTGCTGGTGATCAGGTACGAGTGCTGGTAGTCCAGGCCTTCGAGCCCGCTGAGCGTCCAGTGCGTGTGCCCGAGCAAGTCCATCCAGGCCTTGTTGTTGCTGATCCAGGCTTCATGGATGTGGCTCATCAGCCRGTCGGTGAAGCGCTGTGCGGTCGGGAAGGGCAGCAGCAATTTGAAGATTGCCACGACAAACAGCGGTGTGCAGCAGACGATCGTGTTCAGCGCCAACAACAGCGAGGCGATAACGCCTCGCAAGGGTGCAGGTAGAGAATCCAGCATTTAAACATCCATAGGTCGGTTGGCGGCTTGAATCGCAGTCAGGGCAATGGTGTAGACGATGTCGTCGACCTGAGCGCCGCGCGGCAAATCATTTACCGGTTTGCGCAGGCCTTGCAGCATCGGTCCGAGGCTGACGCAGTCGGCGCTGCGTTGCACGGCTTTGTGAGTGGTGTTGCCGGTGTTCAGGTCGGGGAAAATGAACACGGTTGCCCGACCGGCTACCTGACTGTTCGGCGCCAGTTGCCGGGCCACGTCTTCGTTGGCCGCGGCGTCGTACTGCAACGGCCCGTCGATCAGCAGCGCGTTCTGTGCTTCGTGGGCGAGCAAGGTGGCCTCGCGGACTTTCTCGACTTCTTCGCCGCTGGCCGATTCGCCGCTGGAGTAGCTGAGCATCGCCACCCGTGGCGTGATCCCGAAGGCAGCGGCGGAGTCGGCGCTTTGCAGGGCGATCTCGGCCAATTCGCTGGCACTCGGGTGCGGGTTCATGATGCAGTCGCCGTAGACCAGCACTTCCTCCGGGAACAGCATGAAAAACACCGACGACACCAGTGTGCAGCCGGGTGCGGTCTTGATCAGTTGCAATGCCGGGCGAATGGTATTGGCGGTGGAGTGGATGACCCCGGACACCAGCCCGTCGACTTCATCCAGCGCGAGCATCATGGTGCCGATCACCACAGTGTCTTCCAGCTGTTGCTCGGCCATTGGCGCGTTGAGGCTTTTGGTCTTGCGCAGTGCGACCATCGGTTCGACATAACGCTGACGGATCAGGTCCGGGTCGAGAATCTCCAGGCCCTCAGGCAACTCGATGCCCTGGGCGCGCGCGACCGCTTGTACGTCTTCGGGTTTGGCCAGCAACACGCAGCGAGCAATGCCACGGGCCTGGCAGATCGCCGCCGCCTGTACCGTCAAAGGTTCGCTACCTTCGGGCAGGACGATACGTTTGTTGGCCGCCTGGGCGCGCTGGATCAGTTGATAACGGAACACTGCCGGCGACAGGCGCATTTCACGCGGCGTGCCGCAGCGCTGGTGCAGCCAGTTGGCGTCGAGGTGGCTGGCGACGAAATCGGTGATGATTTCCGCACGCTCGCGGTCGTCGATCGGGATTTCCTTGTTCAAACCGTTCAACTGGTTGGCGGTTTCGTAGGAGCCGGTGCTCACCGACAACACCGGCAGACCGGCCTGCAAGGCACCTCGGCAGAGGTCCATGATCCGTGGGTCGGGCAGGGTGCCGCTGGTCAGCAGCAGCCCGGCCAGCGGCACGCCGTTGATCGCGGCGAGGCTGACGGCGAGGATGATGTCGTCGCGATCGCCGGGGGTTACCACCAGCACGCCGGGCTTGAGCAGTTCGACCGTGTTGCGCATGGTGCGGGCGCAGATGATGATCTTGCTCATGCGCCGGGTTTCATAGTCGCCGGCGTTGAGCACCTGAGCGCCCATCAAGTCCGCGACGTCACGGGTGCGCGGGGCGTTCAGTTCCGGCTGGAACGGAATGCAGCCCAACAGCCGGAAGTCGCCGCTGCGCAGCAAGGGCGAGTGTTCCTTCAGGCGGGCGGCGAAAGCCTCCATGCTTTCATCGGTTTTGACCTTGTTGAGAATCACGCCGAGCACTTTCGGGTCCTTCGGACCGCCAAACAATTGCGCTTGCAACTCGACCCGGCCAGACAATTCGGTGAGCACTTCGTTTTCCGGTGCCGAAACCAGAATCACCTCGGCATCCAGGCTTTTCGCCAGGTGCAGGTTGACCCGCGCGGCGTAGCTGGCGCTGCGGGTCGGGACCATGCCTTCGACGACCAGCACGTCTTTGCCGATGGCGGCTTGCTGGTACAGGGTGATGATTTCTTCCAGCAGCTCATCCAGCTGACCGTCGCCGAGCATCCGCTCGACGTGAGCCAGGCCCAGCGGCTGCGGCGGCTTCAGGCCGTGGGTGCGGGCCACCAGTTCGGTGGAACGTTCAGGGCCGGTGTCGCCAGGGTGCGGCTGGGCAATCGGTTTGAAGAAGCCGACTTTCAGCCCGGCTCGCTCAAGGGTTCGCACCAGCCCGAGGCTGATAGAGGTCAGACCCACACCAAAATCGGTGGGCGCGATAAAAAAAGTTTGCATGCGGATTCTCTGGAGGTGCATGGCAAGGGTGAACGCCTATGACTGGCCTTCTACCTATATTTCAGACGTCAAGGTTATCGCTAACCGAGCCTTGAGCGCACCAACCGCAATCAAAGGGTTGGCCTATTTTTTCAATACGCTTGGCGGGGTCCAGAACCCAGGCTCGTGATTGCCAGGGTGGCTGGTGGCGCAGATGCTGGGTATGGCCGCAGGAAAGCTCGACAACCCAGTGGCCATCCTCGTCCTGATGGAAGCCTTCGATCGTCGACCCTGCCGAAGCGACCCGTCCGTCCGGGTTCTGTTCGCTTTCGGGCGTTTGCTTCGCTAAACTTGGTCTTTCTATATTCTTATGCAAAAGGTCTCGCCCCATGCTGATCGCCGCCAATAAGGCTGTCTCCATCGACTATACCCTGACCAACGACGCTGGTGAGGTCATCGACAGCTCTGCCGGCGGCGCACCGCTGGTTTACCTGCAAGGCGCAGGTAACATCATCCCGGGCCTGGAAAAAGCCCTGGAAGGTAAAGCAGTCGGTGACGAACTGAACGTCTCCGTTGAACCTGAAGATGCCTACGGCGAATACGCTGCCGAACTGGTCAGCACCCTGAGCCGCAGCATGTTCGAAGGCGTCGACGAACTGGAAGTGGGCATGCAGTTCCACGCTTCCGCGCCAGACGGCCAGATGCAAATCGTCACCATCCGTGATCTGGACGGCGACGACGTGACCGTTGACGGCAACCACCCGTTGGCCGGTCAGCGTTTGAACTTCCAGGTCAAGATCATCGACATCCGTGATGCCAGCCAGGAAGAAATCGCTCATGGTCACGTCCATGGCGAAGGTGGCCATCACCACTGATTTTCTGCGCTAAGCTTCGAGAACTGGAGAGGCGCCCGAGGGGCGCCTTTTTAGTCCGCGGCTGTCCTTGGCGACATCGCCAAGAGGCTGTTTCGAGAAGAACACGGGAAATTTGGAGTTCGTCATGAGTGCTTTTCACGACCTTACATTGAAGACTTTGGATGGCCAGGAGTTACCTCTGGCGCCCTTCAAAGGGCACGTCGTGCTGGTGGTCAACGTCGCCTCCAAGTGTGGTTTGACCCCACAGTACGCTGCTCTGGAAAACCTCTACCAGCAATACAAGGGCAAAGGTTTCAGTGTGCTGGGGTTGCCGTGCAATCAGTTTGCCGGGCAAGAGCCAGGCACTGAACGCGAGATAAAAGAGTTCTGCAGCCTCAACTACGGCGTGACCTTTCCGCTGTCCAGCAAGCTGGAAGTCAACGGTCACGACCGTCATCAACTGTACCGGTTGTTGGCAGGCGAGGGCGCAGAATTCCCGGGTGACATCACCTGGAACTTCGAAAAATTCCTTCTCGGCAAAGATGGTCGCGTGCTGGCGCGTTTTTCGCCACGTACTGCGCCGGATGATCCGACGATCGTTCAGGCGATCGAAAAAGCTCTGGTCTGAACCTGTCTCCCGTAGGAGCACGGCTTGCCGGCGATAGCGATCTCAAGAACGCCATCGCCGGCAAGCCGTGCTCCTACAGACCCCCCCCGTCTTTTGAACCTTAATCACTGCAATCAATAGTGCTATTCAGGGCTGCGCGCACTCCATATTATCGCCGTCATAAACCTCGCCTCTCCATGGAGTGCCGCATGCCTGTCAAAGCCTTGTTCAAACCGTTCAGCCTCGGTGCCCTGGAGCTGCCGACCCGTGTGGTCATGGCGCCGATGACCCGTTCGTTTTCCCCGGGGGGCGTGCCGAATTCGAAGGTCATCGAGTACTACCGCCGGCGCGCCGCTGCTGGGGTGGGCCTGATCATCACCGAGGGCACCACGGTTGGCCACAAGGCCTCCAACGGTTACCCGAATGTCCCGCACTTTTACGGCGAAGCGGCGTTGGCCGGCTGGAAAAAAGTCGTGGAGGCGGTGCACGCTGAAGGCGGAAAGATCGTTCCGCAGTTGTGGCACGTCGGCAACGTTCGGCGCATCGGCACCGAGCCGGACGCCAGCGTGCCGGGCTACGGGCCATCGGAAAAACTCAAGGACGGTCAGGTCGTGGTTCACGGCATGACCCAACAAGACATTCAGGATGTGATCGCGGCCTTCGCCCAGGCCGCCAAAGACGCGCAGAGCATTGGCATGGACGGCGTCGAGATTCACGGCGCCCACGGCTATCTGGTCGACCAGTTCTTCTGGGAAGGCAGCAACCAGCGCACCGACGAATACGGTGGCAGCCTGGCCAATCGTTCGCGCTYTGCCATTGAGCTGATCCAGGCCGTGCGTGCGGCGGTCGGTCCGGGCTACCCGATCATCTTCCGTTACTCGCAGTGGAAGCAGCAGGACTACACCGCGCGCCTGGTGCAAACCCCGGAGGCGTTGGGTGAATTTCTCCAGCCGTTGTCCGATGCCGGCGTGGATATCTTTCATTGCTCGACGCGGCGTTTCTGGGAGCCGGAGTTCGACGGCTCCGAGCTGAACCTGGCAGGCTGGACCCGCAAACTGACGGGCAAGCCGACCATCACCGTGGGCAGCGTGGGGCTGGACGGTGAGTTCCTGCAGTTCATGGTCAACACCGACAAAGTCGCGCAACCGGCCAGTCTGGAGAACCTGCTGGAGCGTTTGAACAACGAGGAGTTCGACCTGGTGGCCGTGGGGCGCGCCTTGCTGGTCGACCCGGACTGGGCGCAGAAAGTCCGCGAAGGTCGCGAGCAGGACATCCTGCCGTTC
>NZ_JBFTLU010000277.1:0-5936 GCF_056396605.1 Pseudomonas sp. 05T35 | reverse complement strand
CCCTCAGCCTGCGCCCGGAAAAGATCGATATGCTCGACGCCGGCAGCGGTCGTCTGCAAGGGCGCATCCTGAGCCGCTATTTTCTCGGCAGCCAATGGCTGTATCGCATCGAGACCGCTGTCGGTGAACTGACCGTGGTCCGCCGAAACGACGGCAGCGCCCCGCTGGCACAAGGCACTGCGGTAGGACTCGACTGGCAGGCCGAACTATTGCGCGTACTCGCAGCTGATGAGGTGTCGGCATGAGCACCCTTGCCGCCATGCGCCAAGGCGGGCGCGGTTACCTGCTGTCGATGCCGGCAATGCTGTTGTTCGTCTGCCTGTTGGTCCTGCCGCTGTGCCTGACGCTGGTGTTGTCCTTCAACGTCTTCGACTACCAACTCGGAGTGAAAAGCGGCGCCTACACCCTCTCCCACTACATCGGCCTGTTCAGCGACTCGTACTTCTACGAGATCTTCTTGCGCACGTTCTGGATCAGTGCCGTGGTGACCTTTCTATGTGTGCTGATCGGCGTGCCCGAGGCCTACATTCTCAGCCGCATGGGGACACCGTGGCGCTCGATCTTTTTGATCCTGATCCTCACCCCGTTGCTGATTTCGGTGGTGGTACGGGCCTTCGGCTGGAGCCTGTTGCTCGGTGCCGACGGCTTGGTCAATCAAGCCATTCAGGGACTCGGCGGGCGTCCGGTGAAGCTGCTCTATACCTCCTTCGCAGTGATCATCGCACTGGTGCACGTGATGCTGCCGTTCATGATCATCCCGATCTGGACCTCGCTGCAAAAACTCGACCCGGCCGCCGAACAGGCGGYGCTGTCCCTCGGTGCCAGCCAGGCCAAGGTCATGCGTTTGGTGGTGTTGCCTCAAGTGATGCCCGGCGTGCTCTCAGGGACGCTGATCGTGTTCGGCCTGTCAGCCAGCTCCTTCGCCATCCCCGGCCTGCTCGGCGGACGACGGCTGAAGATGGTCGCCACCGTGGTCTACGACCAATACCTGTCGGAGCTGAATTGGCCCATGGGCGCGACCATCGCGGTGGCCCTGTTGCTGGCCAATCTGCTGATCATGCTGACCTGGAACCGCATGGTCGAAAGCCGCTATAAAAAAACCTTGGGGGAATAAGGCATGTCCAGAAACGGTCCTCTGTCGCTGGGTTTCCATACGCTGGTGGTGCTGTTCATGATGGCCCCGCTGGTGGTGGTCTGCCTGGTGGCCTTCACCCCGGAAAACACCTTGAGCCTGCCCACTTCCGGCTTCTCTTTGCGCTGGTTCAAAGCCGTCTTCGAACGTGCCGATTTTATCCACGCGTTCTACAACAGCCTGATCCTGGCTTTCGTCGCAGCGTCCCTGGCGACGCTGATCGCAGTGCCCGCCGCACTGGCGATCACTCGCTACACGTTCCCGGGCCGGGATTTTCTCAACAGCGTGTTCCTCTCGCCGATCATCATTCCGCACCTGGTGCTGGGCGTCGCACTGCTGCGCCTGTTCGCCCTGATGGGGGTCAATGGCAGCTTCACCTGGCTGATGCTGGCCCACGTCGTCATCATCACGCCGTACGTGTTGCGGCTGGTCATTGCCGCCGCCATCGGGATCGATCGCAGCGCCGAACAGGCCGCCGAATCACTGGGCGCCAGCCGCTTCACGCTGTTCCACCAGATCACCTTGCCAATGATTCTGCCAGGAGTGGCCGGTGGCTGGCTGTTGGCATTCATCAACAGTTTCGACGAAGTCACCCTGTCGATTTTTGTCAGCTCACCGGCAACCCAGACACTGCCGGTGCGCATGTACGTCTACGCCACCGAATCCATTGATCCGATGATGGCCGCCGTCTCGGCGCTGGTGATTGCATTGACCGCAGCGACCATGATTCTGCTCGACCGGGTCTATGGTCTGGACCGGGTCCTGGTCGGCAAACATTGAAAGGAAAGGACTGAGATGGCGTTGCTCAAACGACTGGCCGAACAGGATCGACCGGGGCTGGCTTTTACCCTCGACGGTCAACCCGCCACAGGCCTGCAGGGCGACACCCTGCTGACGGCAGTGCTGACCTGCACCGAGCACTTGCGTGGCAGCGATTTCAGCGCCGAACCACGCGCAGGTTTCTGCATGATGGGCGCGTGCCAGGATTGCTGGGTGCGCCTGGACGATGGCCGCCGCGTGCGCGCCTGCTCGACCCTGCTGGAAGCGGGACAGGTCGTCAGCCGTGAACCGGGGCGCAAGCCATGAGCGTCGTTATCGTGGGCGCTGGCCCCGCCGGGATTCGTGCTGCGCAAACCTTGCTGGCGCACGGCGTCAAACCGTGTCTGGTGGATGAAGCGCCACGCGGCGGCGGCCAGATTTATCGCCGCCAGCCGGAAAATTTTCGCCGTTCGGCGCAGCAGCTGTATGGCTTCGAGGCCTCGAAAGCCGAGTCGATTCATCGTGCTGTCGATGAGCTGGCGACGCAGATCGACTACCGCCCCGAGACACTGGTATGGAATGCCGAAAATGCTCGGCTGGATACTCTGAGCAATGGTCGCTGCGGGGTTGTGGATTATTCCCGACTCATCGTCGCCACCGGCGCCACTGATCGCATTCTCCCGGTGCCGGGCTGGACTTTACCGGGTGTGTACAGCCTCGGTGCTGCGCAAATCGCGTTGAAGTACCAAGGCTGCGCCATCGGGGAGCGCGTGGCGTTTTGTGGCAGTGGGCCTTTGTTGTATCTGGTTGCCTATCAATACGCCAAGGCCGGCGCAAAGGTCGTGGCAGTGCTGGACAGCGCACCGTTCACAGCCCAATGCCGAGCCTTGCCTGCCTTGCTGGGTCAGCCCGGCACCTTGGCTAAAGGCATGTATTACCGCAGTTGGTTGACCGCCCACGGCATCCCGGTGCATCAGGGGACAACCCTCGAACGCATCGACGGCGAGCAGCGCGTCAGCGCCGTAGCCTGGCGTCAACGTCAACACCAACAACGACTGGAATGCGACGCGGTGGCGTTCGCCCACGCCCTGCGCAGTGAGACGCAACTGGCCGATCTATTGAGCTGTGAGTTCTACTGGAGCGAATTGAACCGAGCCTGGTTACCGCTACGCGACAGTGCCGGACGCAGCACGGTCGAGGGCGTGTATTTAGCCGGTGATGGTGCCGGAATCATGGGCGCCGACGCCGCGGAAATGACGGGCGAGCGCGCCGCCCTGGCGCTGCTCGAAGACTGCGGGCACCCGGTCGACAGCGCCCGCAGCAAGTACCTGGAACAAAAACTTGTCGCCATCGAACGCTTTCGGCATGGCCTGGAAACAGCGTTCCCCTTCCCGGCCGATTGGGCGGCGCAGGCACCGGACGAACTGATCATCTGTCGCTGCGAAGAAGTCTCGGCCGGTGAGGTGCGGACCGTCGTCGATGAAGGCCATTGGGAACTCAACCGGGTCAAGGCCCAGTGCCGGGTCGGTATGGGTCGGTGTCAGGGGCGGATGTGCGGCGCGGCGGCGGCAGAGATCGTCGCCCAGCGCAGCGGCCGGGCGCTGGCCAGTGTCGGCCGGTTGCGCGGCCAGGCACCGATCAAGCCGCTGCCGTTCGGTGTGGAGGTCGAGTCATGAGCACGCTGATAGAAACCGATGTGGTGATTCTCGGTGGCGGTATTGTCGGTGCTTCGGCGGCCTTGATGCTCGCGCGCAAGGGTCAGCAGGTCGTGCTGCTGGAGCGCGACTTTTGTGGCTCGCACGCCAGTGGCGTGAACTACGGCGGCGTACGTCGTCAGGGTCGGCCACTGAGTCAATTGCCACTGTCCCAGCGTGCCCACGAGATCTGGGGCAACTTGCATGAACTGATCGGGATTGACGGCGAGTATGTGCGCTCGGGGCATCTCAAGCTCGCCCGCAGTCATGCGGACATGACCGCGCTGCACGCCTACGCCGAGGCCAGTCGCGGCTTTGGCCTGGGGCTGCAACTGCTCGATCACGCCGAGTTGCGCGCACGTTTCCCGTGGGTCGGTGATGTCGCGGTCGGCGCCTCGCTGTGTCCAGACGACGGTCACGCCAATCCACGGCTGGTTTCTCCGGCCTTCGCCCGCGCCGCACAACGCCTGGGCACACGGGTGTTCGAGCAGACCAAGGTTATACAGGTCGAGCATGACGGGCAGGCGTTCCAGGTGCACAGCGCCAATGGTCTTCAGGTCCGCGCACCATGGCTGCTCAATTGCGCTGGTGCTTGGGCTGGCAGCGTTGCGGCGAAGTTCGGTGAGCCGGTACCGATGCACTCCGGGTATCCGGCGATGCTCGTGACTGAGCCACTGCCTGTGGTCATGGATGTGAGTACCGGTGTCGAAGGTGGCGGCATTTATGCGCGCCAGGTTGCACGCGGCAATTGTGTGTTGGGCGGTGGCCAGGGATTTGCCCTCGGCCCGGAGCAGGCTAGGCCAGGACAGGCGGCAGTGCTCGAGATCCTGCGCAACGCCGCCGAGCTGTATCCGTTTTTGGCGGGTGCCCAGGCGATTCGGACMTGGAGCGGCACCGAAGGTTATCTCCCGGACCGGGAGCCGGTGATCGGCGCCAGCACCACTCAAGCCGGTTTGCTGCATGGCTTCGGCTTCGCCGGGGCGGGTTTCCAGATTGGCCCGGCGGTGGGAGAAGCCTTGGCCGAACTGGTCTGTGCCAGTCACACAACACACCCCATCGAAGCGTTTTCAATCCGTCGTTTTTTATCCACTCCGGCCGCCGTCAGCGGGGACCGTCATTCAATTGCCTAGAGGAAGTCGCGCCAATGAAGAACGTCAATCGTATCGCCCTGTCTTGCCTGCCCTTGGCCAGCCTGCTGCTCACGGCCCCGGCACATGCCGAGCCGACGCTGTATCTGGGCATGAACGGCGGCACCATGGAACGTGTCTATGCCGACAAAGTGTTGCCGGCGTTTGAGAAAGCCAATCACGTCAAGGTCGTGATCGTACCCGGCACTTCCTCGGACATTCTGGCCAAGGTTCAGGCCAGCAAGGACAACCCGCAAATGCACGTCATGTTCCTCGACGACGGCATCATGTATCGCGCCATTTCCATGGGCTTGTGCGACAAGCTGCAGGACAGTCCGCCACTGGCGGACATTCCGGCAAAAGCCAGGATCAAGGATGAGGCCGTCGCCGTCACACTGGGTGTGACCGGTCTCGCGTACAACACGCGAATGTTCAAGGAAAAGGGCTGGACCCCGCCGACCTCATGGATGGATTTGGCCGACAGCCGCTTTAAAGACAAGGTGGTGTTCCAGTCGCTGGCCTCGTCGACCTTCGGCCTGCACGGTTTCCTGATGTTCAACCGCATCCAGGGCGGCAACGAATCCAACGTCGAGCCGGGTTTCAAAACCTGGCCAAAAACCGTTGGCCCCAACGTGCTGGAATACATTGCCAGCTCCG
Organism: Pseudomonas sp. 05T35; assembly: GCF_056396605.1. NCBI lineage: Bacteria > Pseudomonadati > Pseudomonadota > Gammaproteobacteria > Pseudomonadales > Pseudomonadaceae > Pseudomonas > Pseudomonas sp. 05T35. The sequence goes on along the minus strand of NZ_JBFTLU010000277.1, from coordinate 567 downwards.
CGAAGATTTCCGAAATGGTGCAAACCGACGAAGCAGCGATCTTCCCGCTGACGCCGACCCAAGTCACCACCCAGAAACTGCTCGGTGTACCGGTTGAATACGCGCAACCCAAAGAAGGCGCAGTGGTACTCAACGTCGCCGAATGCACCATTGCCCACAACGACCAACCGGAACTGGCGCAGAAACTGGCGGCCTTCCTGTTGACCCCGCAAGCACAAGCACCGGCGCTGGAAGAAGGCGACCAGATCCCGTCCAACCCGAAAACCCCGACCACCGACAAGACTCGAGGCCGGGTCGAGGCCATGAACAAATACCTTGAGACGGCCATCTCTATCGACTGGGATCAGGTCAACCAACGGCGGCCGGAATGGAATGCGCGCTGGAGCAAGACGATCGAGCGGTAGGCCACTTCGGTTAACGCCTGCAAAAAGAAAGCACAAACAAAAGGCCCGTAGCGTGGATCGCTACGGGCCTTTTGTTTGCAACCGAGAATTGAGTAGCCCCCTCCCAGCCTGACGGCCTTTTCCCTGGAACAACGGGCGAATCAAAAAGTGCGTAACACACGGC
>NZ_JBFTLU010000276.1:0-5936 GCF_056396605.1 Pseudomonas sp. 05T35 | reverse complement strand
GTCGTAGAATCAGGCAACGCGGAGTTTCAGGTTCACCGCAGGCGCAGGTTTCACGACCGCTGCGCAGCCGAACGCAGGCTGCGCCAGCTGCTACAGGTTCGGCAGCACGCAGTCTCGTGATGATTTGCGCGGGAACGACCAGGCTCAGGCGATGTTAAGGATGAATTAAGTTGCGCTGGTTAACCTGACGCCACTTAAACAGCTCACCCAAGGAATGACCCCATGAAGACGTTGACTGCCCTGTTCACCGCCGCTGCCCTGACCCTGACGGCCGGTTTCGCCATGGCCGATGTGCGTCCGGACCTGATCCCGGGTCTGCTCAAGGACGGCACCGTGATGGACATGTAGAAACTCAATCAGGCCGCGCTGGCCGAGCACCCTGGCAGCACGGCCGCGAACATCACCGACACCGAGCTGGAGCACAATGCCAAAACCAGTGCTTATGAGTACAAGGTCGAAATCCGCGACGCGAAGAACGTCGAGTGGGACGTGAAGCTGGACGCCAAAACCGGCAAAGTGCTGAGCAACACACAAGACAAGTAAATCGAAAAAAAAAGAAGCCGCACCCCCCTGAGGGTCTGCGGCTTTTTTGCGTCTGATGGGCATGACGGGCAACACCGCCGCGCCGTTACGCCGTCGTACTGACCAACGCCCCCGACGTGCTGCTGCCTGACTCTTGCAGCGCTTGCGTCAATGCCGCCGTAGCGGTCTCCAACGAACCCGAGGTGGTTGCGATCTGTGACTGGGCGGCGGCGATTTTCGCCGCTTTGGCATCCGCACTTTCCTGACTGGCCTGAGCAGCTTGCAGTTGTTGCTGTTGCTCCTGCAATTGCTTTTGCAATTGGGCGATCTGCTTGCGCAGCTCTTTTACCGTATCCGACTCACTGCTACTGCTGCTCGAACTGCTGCTACCCGACGCAGACGCGCCACCACCGGCTGCAACTTTGCCGCTGTCGGTCGTCGAACTTCCCGTCGCGGTGCTGCTTTGCGTGGTGTCGGTAGTGGCGCTGTCACTGATGGTCGTCTTGCTGGTGGTCGTGGACAGAGTCTGATTGATCGAGACCGATGTGAGGCTGACCATGGGCGTTTCCTTCGATGAGGTTAGGGATAACCGAATCATCGACGTGCAACCCCCTCACTTGAGATCAATCGTGTACCGACACGGTTAGCGTGCCGATACACATTTCAGTTGGCTAAGCGCCGAGGCGTGCCGTCACTGCGCTCAATTGCCCCGACAACCCGTGCAGATTGTTGCTCGCCGCTTCAGTGCGCTGCACGTTGTCCAGATTGGTACTGGCAATACTGGTGATCTCGGTCAGGTTGCGCGAAATGTCTTCGGCCACCGAGGTCTGTTCTTCAGCGGCGGTGGCGATCTGACGGTTCATGTCGCGGATCGCCTCCACCGACGCGGTAATGCGCTCGAGCATGGCCCCGGCTTGAGTGACCTGCTCGACGCTTTCTTCGCTGCGCGACTGACCGCTTTCGATGGCCTGGGCCGCGTCTACCGCGCCGGTCTGCACACTCTGGATGATCTGGTTGATTTCGATGATCGACGCCGCCGTGCGCTGGGCCAGGCTGCGGACTTCATCGGCCACCACAGCGAACCCGCGTCCGGCTTCACCGGCTCGAGCGGCTTCGATAGCCGCGTTCAATGCCAGCAAGTTGGTTTGCTCGGCGATGCCGCGAATCACTTCCAGCACCTTGCCGATACGCCCGCTATCGGTTTCCAGTTGGCGGATGACCGTCGCGGTGTTGGCGATTTCGCCGCGCATTTGGGTGATGGTGTGAATCGTGCCCTGCATGACCTTCTCGCCCTGCTGCGCCGACTGGTCGGCATCATCGGCGGCCCGTGCCGCGTCGGCTGCATGACGGGCGACTTCCTGGGCGGTGGCGGACATTTCGTTCATCGCCGTGGCGACTTGATCCGTGCGGTTGAACTGTTCGCTGGTGCCATGGGCCATCAAGGTTGCAATCGAGTTCAGCTCACCGCTGGCGCTGTCCAGATCCGAGGCACTGCGCTGCAAGCGACTGAAAGTCTCGGCAAGGAAATCGCGCAACGTGTTCGCCGCCACCGCCAGCTTGCCCAACTCATCCTGACGATCACTCGCCACCCGCTCGGCAAACCGGCCCTGGCTCAAGTGCGCGACGTATTCGATCAACTTGCGGATCGGTTCCACCAGATTGCGGTTGACCAGCCACAGGCTGAGCAAGCCAATCAACAGGCCCGAAGCCAGCATCACCAGGATACCCAGCAACACTGTACGATCGGCGCTGGCGCTGATCAGCATCGATTGCTCCCTGCCCTGTTTACGCAACTCGTCGACCAGTTCGCTCATCTGCTCGCTCGTGGCGCGGTCCACACCTTTGACCGCGTTATCACCTGCCGAAGGATCACCACCGGCTGTCAGATAAGCCTCTCGACCTTTTTGATACGCGCCGCCAAGCACCCGGTGCGCATCACGCAGGCTTTCAAGGCGGGTTTTAAGTGAGGCATCGATGCCCGGTTGGCGGGTCAATTCACCAAGAATGTTCTGTACGTCGCCCTGACGGTCCTCGAACTGCTTCCAGTACTTGTCCAGCTCAGCCGGTTGCTTGCCGCGCAACAGGACGTTTTTCCATTCCTGAACCTGAGCCTTGAATTGCAGGTTGGCTTCGTCAATCAGTTGCGAGGTACGTAACGGGCCTTCGATGAGGTTGCGGTAGTTCTGCACTCCGCTGGAGAGTAAGTGAAAACAGGCCAGGGCAATCAGCAACATCGCGATCAGACTGCCGCCCAGCAGTGCGAGGATTTGCGCTCTCAGGGATTTTTGCAAAAACATCGAGTGATACTCATGACAGGGATAAGGCTCGCACCAGTACGGCATGCGAGATGTCCGGACCTCCCTGTCGACAACATACGGCCGGACACCAAAGTGCCTGAGCCAATGTAGGCGTCATCGGCATGCACCACGGTTTCTTGACACTGATCCGACCACCGGTAGACGTTCTATTAAACGCGCCACCAAACTGTCACAAAACCGTCAAGCAGCGTTGCCATGATGCCGCTCATGTGAGCCTGTGAAACGTACGACAGGCGCCGCCCTTCAGCGAGACTCCATGAACCACAGCATCGATCAACGCCACCGCGATTCTGACCTGTTCGGCCTGCTCTACGGTTTCAGCTTTCGTCCCGGCGAACGCGGCCGCGAGATCGAYTCGGCCAAGGCGCTGCATCTGCTGCAACAACCGGGCGCCGAGGACGAGTTCCTCTGGCTACACCTGAACCTCGCCCACGCCGCGTGCGAGCGCTGGATGAAAGCGCACCTGGAGTTGCCGGAAGAATTTTTCGAAGCCTTGCATGAAGGCTCGCGGTCGACGCGCATCGAGCACGTCGATTCGGCGCTGCTGGCAGTGGTCAACGACGTGGTGTTCAACCTCAGCAGCATGGTCTCGTCAGACGTCTCGACCCTTTGGGTCTGCGCCCGCAGTCGGTTGATCATCAGCGCACGCCTGCAACCCCTGCACTCGGTGGACAAGCTGCGCTCCTCGGTCAAGGCCGGCGAATGCTTTCGTTCGCCACTGGAACTGCTCGTGCATTTGCTGCGCGACCAGGGCGAAGTGCTGACGCAGATCGTGCGCAAGACCAGCCAGAGTGTCGACCAGATCGAAGACGAGTTGCTGTCATCRCGACTGTCCACCAACCGTGCCGAACTGGGTGCCAACCGTCGGGTGCTGGTGCGCTTGCAACGGCTGCTGGCACTGGAGCCGGGCTCGCTGCTGCGTCTGCTCAACCGTCCGCCGCAATGGTTGCAAAAGGACGACGTCAAGGAGCTGCGCAAATCCACCGAGGAGTTCGCGCTGATCATCAACGACCTCACGGCGCTGGGCGAGCGGATCAAGCTGTTGCAGGAAGAGATCGCCGCCAACCTCAACGAGCAAAGCAACCGCACGCTGTTCACCCTGACCGTGGTCACGGTGCTGGCGCTGCCGATCAACATCATTGCCGGTTTCTTCGGCATGAACGTCGGCGGGATTCCCCTTGCCGGCGACCCGGAAGGGTTCTGGATTCTGGTGGCACTGGTCGCGACGTTCACCGTGCTTGCTGGACGCTGGGCGTTTCGCAAGCGGGCGGATTATTGATCCGTCCCACATCAATCCTGCCCTCGTAGCAGCTGGCGAAGCCTGCTGCTACGAGGGGGCTGACCGATCACTGTGCGATCCAGATCAGTGGAACGACAAAAAACCAAACACTGACCCAAAGCAGTCTCGCTGTAACATTCGGCAACGATCATGACCGGCACTCCTCCCTGACACAGGATTGTCCGGCAATGGCTACGCCTTCCTTGACCGCCGCCTCCAACGCCTCCGCCAGCAACGCCAGCCCGCAGCTTGATAAAAAACCCGGTGTATTGACCGCCGTGGTGTTTTTCGCGGTGCTGGCCATGGGGCTGCTGTTCACCGCCTACAGCCTGATACACGACATGCACGACCTCGGCACCACGGTGACTACCTGGACGCCGTTTCTGCTGCTCGGTGTGGCGCTGTTGATTGCCTTGGGCTTCGAGTTCGTCAACGGTTTCCACGACACCGCCAACGCGGTGGCAACGGTGATCTACACCCATTCGCTACCGCCGCATTTCGCGGTGGTCTGGTCAGGGGTCTTCAACTTCCTCGGGGTGCTGCTGTCCAGCGGTGCAGTCGCGTTCGGCATCATCGCCTTGCTACCGGTGGAGCTGATTCTGCAAGTCGGTTCATCTGCCGGTTTCTCAATGATCTTCGCCCTGCTGATCGCGGCGATCCTGTGGAACCTCGGCACCTGGTGGCTGGGCCTGCCGGCTTCGTCATCCCATACCTTGATCGRCTCGATCATCGGCGTCGGCGTCGCCAATGCGTTGATGCACGGACGCGACGGCACCAGCGGCATCGACTGGGCGCAAGCCACCAAGGTCGGTTACGCGTTGCTGCTGTCGCCGCTGATCGGCTTCGCATTTGCCGCGCTGTTGCTGCTGGCGTTGCGCATCTTCGTCAAACATCGGGCGCTGTACAAAGCCCCGAAAGGCAATACACCGCCACCGTGGTGGATTCGCGGGATGTTGATCCTGACCTGCACCGGCGTGTCCTTCGCCCACGGCTCCAACGACGGCCAAAAAGGCATGGGCCTGATCATGCTGATTCTGGTCGGCACCCTGCCGATGGCCTATGCGCTGAACCGCACCATGCCGGCCGACCAGGCGTTGCAATTCGCCGCCGTGGCTGAAGTCACCCAACAAGCGTTAGTCAGAAGTGCTCCGCTACCGGCCCCGGCCGACCCGCGCCCCGTGCTGTCCGAATACGTACGCAGCAAGGAAGTGACACCGCAACTGATCCCCGCCCTCGCCGCCCTGGCGGGCAATATCGGTAACGAAGTGAAAGGTTATGGCTCGCTCTCCAAAGTCCCGGCCGAGGCCATGGGCAACGTGCGTAACGACATGTACCTGACCAGCGAAACCATTCGCCTGATGGACAAGAACAAGGTCGGCGACTTCGATGCCGACACCACGGGCAAACTGCAATTGTTCAAACAGCAGATCGACAACGCCACGCGCTTTATTCCGCTGTGGGTGAAAATCGCCGTGGCGATTGCGCTGGGCCTGGGCACCATGGTCGGCTGGAAACGCATTGTGGTCACGGTCGGTGAAAAAATCGGCAAGACCCACATGACCTACGCCCAGGGCGCCTCGGCAGAAACCGTGGCGATGCTGACGATTGGCGCGGCGGACATGTTCGGCCTGCCGGTATCGACCACTCACGTGCTGTCCAGCGGCGTGGCCGGAACCATGGTGGCCAACGGCGGCGGCTTGCAGATGAAGACCATCCGCAACCTGTTGATGGCCTGGGTACTGACCTTGCCGGCGGCGATTATGTTGTCGGGGAGTCTGTACTGGTTGTTCACCCAACTGTTCTGAACCCGACAACAC
>NZ_JBFTLU010000275.1:0-11923 GCF_056396605.1 Pseudomonas sp. 05T35 | reverse complement strand
TTGAACGACCCCGTGGCGGACAGCACCACCATCAACAGTGCTGTCAGCAGGCTGATCCATGAGGCCAGCTTGATGATCAGGATTTTGTTGTACTTGTCCCCCAGCCATCCCAGCAGAGGCTTGGCTAACACTTCCGCCGCGATGGAACAGGCAATCATGTTGGCGAAATAGAGCGCAGAGCCTGTTTCCTGCAAGGTCCACCAGGCCACCGCCAGTTGATTGCACCGTCCTCCCAGAACCATCAGCAAAAAACTGAATTGCACTTTCAGCAGACGCCGGTCGATGCCGGGAAAGCCCCACGTAATGCCTGAAAAATTTGCACTCATTGACATTCCTTTGATCGGGATAGGGCGACTGCGCAAGCAGGAACGTTCAAGAGTACAGGTCGACGCGGCCCCTGAAACAAACTCAACTTGTTCTAGCGCTGTTCCGCGGCATATCCCATGACCATTGGGTGAATGCAGGGTTGCCAATATCGACGTGATCGACGACTATCCTTCCCGCAGATAGGTATAGGATCAATTCATCGAAGCCCACGCCCGTGAACACGTGGCCAGCCCCGAGCTCAGCGATCAAGAACGCGCCGAAGGCCTTGAAGAGTTGCTGCAAGCCATTCGTCGTTACTCAAATTGAAGGTCATGCAACCCATGAGCAGTACACCTCAGGTTTCACGTTATTCCCACGATCACATGTTCCTGGGGGCCACCCACGATGAGAATGCCAGACGCACGCTGTGGGTCGTCGCGCTGACGTTCGTCATGATGGTTGGCGAGATCATTGCCGGTTACATCACCGGGTCCATGGCGCTGTTGGCGGACGGTTTCCATATGGCAACCCATGTCGGTGCGCTGGGCATTACCGCAATCGCCTACGGGTTTGCCAGACGCAACGCCGGTAATGCGCGCTACAGTTTTGGTACGGGCAAAGTAGGGGATCTGGCGGGCTTCGCCTCGGCCATGGTGCTGGGGCTGGTCTCGATCGTCATTGCTGTAGAGTCCGTCATGCGGTTGTTTCAACCGACTACCGTGGCCTTCACCGAAGCAACGCTGATCGCCGTAGTGGGCCTGGCCGTGAACATCGTCAGCGCGCTTTTACTGGCCGGCAACTCTGCGCATCATGACCATGGTCACGGACATGAGCACCATCACGACAACAATCTGCGTTCGGCTTATGTCCATGTGCTGGCCGATGCGATGACTTCCGTGCTGGCAATTGCTGCGTTGTTGGCCGGTCGCTATCTGGGTTGGGTCTGGCTGGACCCGGTGATGGGTATCGTCGGCGCAATCGTGATCGCCAATTGGGCCTTGGGCTTGATGCGAGACAGCGCCGCGGTGCTGCTGGACACGACCGATGAACACGTCGCCGCCGAAGTTCGTGAGCTGCTTGAGTCGACAGGCGATGTCAGCATCACCGACCTGCATGTCTGGCGCGTAGGCCCGCAGGCCCGAGCGGCGATTGTCAGCGTCGTGACCTCGGCAGCCGTCACGGCCGATGCCATCCGCGAACGGCTGGCCCCGGTCCATGAGCTGTCACACCTGACGGTTGAATATCGCAACGCTTGAGCAATCACCACGCTCATCGCTAAACCTCCTACCGCTCGCGAAACACCGGAATGCGCCCGTTCAGTGACGGGCGGTACTCCCAGGCAAGCTGATCCAGCAAATCGTTGTGCGTCAGGATTTCGCTGAGCGTGGCGCTGGCGATGTTCAAGGCCAGTGCCTGGCCGGGGCACTGGTGGCGGCCGGCGCCGAAGGTGAAGCTGCGGCGGGTTGGGCGGTCGAGGAGCAAGGCGTCCGGGTTGTCATTGAGCTGTGGGTCGCGGTTGGCCGAGGCCAGCAGTACCAGGATGACATCGCCGGGTTTGAGACTCACGCCATCGATTTCACAAGGCGCGCTGACGAAGCGACGGGTGTTCTGCACCGAAGGGTCATGGCGCTGGACTTCCGCCAACAGATCTTTGACCCGCGCCGGGTCACGCTGCATTTCAGCCTTGAGCTTTGGATTGCGGATCAAGGCCAGCACGGCGTTGCCGATCAACCCGGCAGTGGCCTCATAGGTCTGGGAAAGCAGGCCAATCAGGTTGGCGCGCAGGGTGTCGGGGTTTGCCAGGCGTTGACGAATCCCTTCAAGTAGAGGGCTTTGGTGATCCTGTGCGCTGAGGCGTTCTACGAAGTAACCGTTCAACTGTTCCGCCGCCGCATGGGCCGTGTCCAACTGGGCCGGGCTGCTCAGGGGTGACAGGCACGCGACGAAATCAGCCGTCAGTTTACTGAGGGTTCGAGCTTCGGCTGGCGTAAAGCCGAGTAACGCAGCGACCACGCACACCGGGCCCATGAACATGGCCTTGTGCAGTCCGTCAGCAGATGGGCTGATCAACCGGGCGCGCACCAGTGCGCCGACTTCATCGGTGTCGATCACTTCAAGTCCCGGCTGTATGGCCGACCTCGGGCAGCGCTGGCGTTCGCCATCGTTCATTCGCATCAATTGCCCAAACACTTTGCCAGCCGCGCCGTGTGCAATGGCGTTGGGCACCGGTTCGTGGGCCGGCCGGACCTTGCAGTCAGGATGCGCCAGCACGGCGGCAACGGCCTGGGCACTGCTGGCCACCCACAGACTCAGTCCTTGATGAAATGAAAGGCCGCCGTCGGCTCGCAGGCTGGCGTAATAAGGGTAGGGATCGGTATGTGTCGCGGCGATGATCGGGTCCATGAAGCGCTGCCTTATTCGTGGGTGGAAAGTGTTGCTACTATCTCCAGTCGGGCAGGGCGACGATTCGTCAGGGAGCGAAATATGAACGTAGAGCAGCACGACATTGGCGTCTCGCAAGTGGCGGCAGCCATTGCCGAGCCGGCCCGAACGAAAATCCTTTGCTCACTGATGGACGGCCACGCGCGCACCAGTACTGAACTGGCCGTGATCGCCGACGTCAGCGCCTCTACCGCCAGTGCCCACTTGGCGAAACTCAAGGAACTTGCCTTGGTGCGGCTGCATGTTCAGGGGCGGCATCGTTATTACAGCCTGGCGGATCAACGGGTCGCCCAGGCCCTGGAAGCGCTGATGGTGATCGGCCAAAACGCGGCGCCAACCTTTACTCCCCGAACCCCGGATCGCCTGCAATTTGCTCGCACTTGCTACGACCATATGGCCGGCACCTTGGCCGTGCTGCTGCATGACCGGATGCTGGAAGCGGGTTGGTTGGCAATGTCGGAGCAGGGTGATCAGCAGCACACGCTGAGTGAAACCGGTGAGCGGTTTTTCGAARGGCTGGGCATCGACGTGAAGTCCTTGAGCAGTCTGCGTCGACGTTTTGCCTGCCCTTGTCTCGACTGGAGCATGCGTCGCCCGCATCTCGGCGGCTCACTGGGCGCGGCGTTGCTGCAAACGGCGATCAAGCGCAAATGGCTGATACAGGATCTGGACAGTCGGGCGCTGGCGTTGACGGCGACCGGGCGTAAAGAGATCACAGCCAGATTCGCGATTGAACTGCCGGCACTGACGAAGGTGAACCTGCGGGGTGCCACTGAGTCGGGCAGTCGCTCGGTTGTCAGTCCTTCGCCGTAACCGGCCGGTATTCGCTATCGGCTGGCCGAGGCCATCAGCACGCCGAAGCTGGCGAACGTAACGCCTGACACCTTCGCCGCCAGCCAGGAACCTTTTTGGCTCGACAGCCAGCCTTTGGCCGCATTGGCGAGCAGGGCATAGCTGCTGTGGATCAGGATCACCAGCACGCTGTAGGAGCTGACCAGGGTAAAAAACTGGCGGTAGTAGTGCGTCGAGGTGTCGATGAACTGCGGGAACACCGCGAGAAAGAAGAACACCGCTTTTGGGTTCAACAGCTGCAGCGATGCCGCTTCGACGAAGCGATACCCAGGACCCGACGAGTTCACTTCACGCTCAGGGATGAAACGATCAGTGCGCCAGCTTTTGTAACCCAGGTACAGGAGGTACGCGGCACCGGCATATTTCAGCACGGTGAACGCGCTCGCGGAGGTCGCGAGTATCAGGCCCACGCTGGTCGCGCTGATCCCGGCGACGACAAACGCCCCGAGGGCGATGCCCAGGATACCCGGCAGCGCGCCGGTCCAGCCATGGCGCAGGGAATTGGTCAGCGTGAGCACCACGCCGGGCCCGGGACTCAGAATGGTCAGGGCGGCGAACAGTAAAAACAATCCGTAGCTATTCATCTCTCACTCCATCAGGTGGCATCGGCTGCATGCCCGCAGATTGGCGTGACGATGAAGGTGTGACAAACGCTTTAATTGCACGGCATATGTGACTAAATTAGACGCATGATTAATCAACTCCCTCCCCTGAATGCGGTTCGCGCTTTCGCGGCCGCCGCTCGTCATCAGAGCTTCAGCCTCGCGGCCGAGGAACTGCATGTCAGCCACAGTGCCGTCAGCCGTCACATCAAACGGCTTGAGGAACATCTGGGCGTGCTGCTGTTCGAACGGCGCATCCGGCAATCGGTGCTGACCCCGGCGGGACAGAGCTTCTATGAACAGGTCAGCGCGGGCCTGTCACAGATTGCCAACGCCGCCGCAGCGCTCAAGCAACACGCCTCGCTGCGTACCGTAAAGATCAACGTCCGTCCGACCTTTGCCCAGCGCTGGCTGAGACCCAGGCTGGCGGAGTTCATGGCGCTGCACCCGGAGATCAAACCCGAGGTGGTCACGTCCACGCTGGCGCCCGATCATGCACGAGACGGGTTCGACGTCGTTATTCGACGGGGTCGCGACGGCTGGGCGCCGGACATTTATGCTCAGGTACTGTTTGAAGACGAATTGCTGCTGGTCGCGGCGCCTGCGCTGATCAAGCGTCTGCCGCTCGACGACTTGGTCGGCCTGAGCCGACACACCTTACTGACCGCCAAGACCCGCCGTGAGGACTGGCACAACTGGGCCCTGCTGTTCGGCGAAACGCAGTCAGCGACTCAGATGACGTTGCAGTTCGATCACATGCAGCCGGTGCTTCAGGCTGCCGTGGAGGGACAGGGCATAGCCTTGTGTCCGGCCTCATTGCTGGGCGATGACCTGTCGGGCGGCCGTCTGATTTGCCCATTGCCCGAACTGCGCATGCCGTTGCCGCGTTACTACTACGGTGTTGCGCCGGATGTGACAGAGCAAACCCAGGTGTTTCTGGAATGGCTGTTTGCCCGGCTCGACGTAGATGCCGGCCAATAAAAAAGCCCACCCACCGCGTGAGCGATGGGTGGGCTTTTCAGTGCCGCAAGCGCTGGATCAGACCTTGACGATCCAGCCTTCTGGCGCTTCGATGTCGCCGGTCTGCACACCGGTCAGCTCTTTGTAGAGCTTCTGGGTGACCGGGCCGACTTCGGTTTCGCTGTGGAACACGTGCAGTTTGCCGTTGTACTCGATGCCGCCGATCGGCGTGATCACCGCAGCAGTACCGCAGGCGCCGGCTTCCTTGAAGTCGCTGATCTTGTCGATGAACACGTCGCCTTCAACGACTTCCATACCCAGACGCGATTTTGCCAGCTCGATCAACGACAGACGGGTGATACCCGGCAATACCGAAGGGGATTTCGGCGTGACGAATTTGTTGTCCTGGGTGATACCAAAGAAGTTGGCCGAGCCGACTTCTTCGATCTTCGTGTGGGTCATCGGGTCCAGGTAGATGCAGTCGGCGAAGTGCGCCTTCTTGGCCTGGGAGCCAGGCATCAGGCTGGCGGCGTAGTTGCCACCGACCTTGGCAGCGCCGGTGCCTTGTGGCGCGGCGCGGTCGTAGCTGGAGATCAGGAAGTTGTGCGGGGTCAGGCCGCCTTTGAAATAGGCGCCGACCGGGATGCAGAAGATCGAGAAGATGAACTCGGGAGCGGTACGCACGCCGATGTTGTCACCCACGCCGATCACGAACGGACGCAGGTACAGCGCGCCGCCAGTGCCGTACGGCGGAATGAAACGCTCGTTGGCACGCACCACGGCCTTGCAGGCCTCGACAAATTGTTCGGTGTCGACCTGTGGCATCAGCAGGCGAGCGCAGCTGCGCTGCATGCGTGCGGCGTTCTGGTCCGGGCGGAACAGGTTGATCGAACCATCCTTGCAGCGGTAGGCCTTCAGGCCTTCGAAGCATTGCTGGCCATAGTGAAGGGCAGTGGAACCTTCGCTGATGTGCAGCACGTTATCTTCGGTCAGGGTGCCTTTGTCCCAGGCGCCATCGCGCCAGTGCGACAGATAGCGCTTGTCTGTCTTGATGTAGTCAAAACCCAGCTTGTCCCAATTGATGCTTTCGTTACCCATGACACCCTCTATCACTTAACAATCGCCTGAATGGTTCAAGGCTTCTGACGTTTTTCTGGATGGGGACAACAATACTTCATTCCGGGCCTAAATCGCAGCCTGGAATGCGATATCCCCGTAGCAATAACGCGGTTGCAGATTTTGCGACGGCTTTGCCGCCGAACGCAGCCTCGCGGAGCTCGGCAGCTGCTACGAGGGGTGCGGCAGTTTTTTACAGATGCAACGCGTGCCCCAAGGCGCGCAACGCCGCTTCCTGCACCGCTTCACCCAACGTCGGGTGGGCGTGGATGGTGCCGGCGATGTCTTCCAGGCGTGCGCCCATTTCCAGGGACTGGCCGAATGCCGTCGACAACTCGGACACCCCGACACCCACCGCTTGCCAGCCGACAATCAGATGATTGTCACGTCGCGCGACCACCCGTACGAAGCCGCTTTTCGATTCCAGGGTCATCGCCCGGCCGTTGGCAGCGAACGGGAAGCTCGACACGATGCAATCCAGACCTGCGGMCTTGGCCTCGTCCGGGGTTTTACCGACTACCACCAGTTCCGGGTCGGTAAAGCACACGGCAGCGATGGCGGTGGGGTTGAACTCGCGGTGTTTGCCCGAGATCAACTCGGCGACCATTTCACCCTGCGCCATGGCGCGGTGGGCGAGCATCGGCTCGCCGCTCAGGTCGCCGATGGCCCAGACGTTGCGCATGCTGGTCGCGCAGCGGTTGTCGATCTTGATCGCCGAGCCGTTCATGTCCAGGTTCAACGCTTCAAGGTTCCAGCCCTGGGTGTTGGGTTTACGCCCAACCGCCACCAGCACCTGATCGGTGGCCAGGCTCAGGGTTTCACCATTCGGGTCGCGCACTTGCAAGGTATTGGCTTGTAAATCAAAGCCTTCGACGCTGTGCTTCAAGTAAAGCTTCACGCCGAGTTGCTTGAGCGCTTCGTTGACCGGCTGGGTCAGTTCGGCATCGTAGGCTGGCAGAATCCGATCCTGCGCCTCGACCACGCTCACTTCAGCGCCGAGCTTGCGGTAGGCAATGCCCAGCTCAAGCCCGATGTAGCCGCCACCGACCACGATCAGCCGTTTTGGTACGCTTTTCGGCGCCAGTGCTTCGGTGGAAGAGATGATCGGCCCGCCAATTGGCAGCATCGGCAGGTTGACGCTTTTCGAACCGGTGGCCAGCAGCAGGTGCTCGCACTGGATACGGGTGTCGCCGACTTCGACGGTTTTACCGTCGATGACCTTGGCCCAGCCTTGAATGACCTGGACCTTGTGCTTTTTCAGCAGCGCCGCGACGCCGGTGGTCAGGCGGTCAACGATGCCGTCCTTCCACTCGACGCTTTTGCCGATGTCCAGGGTCGGCGCCGAGACGTTGATTCCGAGGGCCGAATGCTGGCTGTGGTGCTGAGTCTGATGGAACTGCTCGGCCACATGAATCAGCGCTTTCGACGGTATGCAGCCAATGTTCAGGCAGGTGCCGCCGAGCGCCTGGCCTTCGACCAGAATGGTGCTGATGCCCAGCTGGCCCGCGCGGATCGCCGCCACATAACCGCCAGGGCCGCCGCCGATAATCAGCAGCGTGGTGTTCAGAGTCTGTTGCATGCCTTGCTACTCCACGAACAGGGTTGCGGGTTGTTCGAGCAAGCCACGAATGGCCTGGATGAATTGCGCCGCGTCCATGCCATCGACCACCCGGTGATCGAAGGAGCTGGAGAGGTTCATCATCTTGCGGATCACGATCTGGCCTTTGATCACCATCGGCCGCTCGACGATCTTGTTGACGCCGACGATCGCCACTTCGGGCAGGTTCAGCACCGGGGTGCTGACGATGCCGCCCAAGGCGCCGAGGCTGGTCAGGGTGATGGTCGAGCCGGACAGTTCATCGCGGCTGGCTTTGCCATTGCGCGCAGCCGTGGCCAGACGGGAGATTTCCGCAGCGCTGTCCCACAAGCTACGAGCCTCGGCGTGACGCACCACCGGCACCATCAAGCCAATGTCGCTTTGGGTTGCGACGCCGACATGCACCGCACCGAGGCGGGTGATGACCTGGGCTTCGTCGTCATAACGGGCGTTGATCTGCGGGAAGTCGCGCAGGGCGACGACCATGGCGCGGACCAGGAACGGTAGCAACGTCAGCTTGCCGCGAGTTGCGCCGTGCTTTTCATTCAGATGCGCACGCAGTTCTTCCACTGCCGTCACGTCGATTTCTTCGACGTAGCTGAAGTGTGCGGCACGCTGAGTCGCATCCTGCATCCGCTGGGCGATCTTGCGACGCATGCCGATCACCGGGATCTGCTGTTCGTCGTTGCGTTCGGCGTATGCGGCCACAGTGCTCGATGCGTTCGACTGACCTTGTGCCAGATAGGCCTCGAGGTCTTCGTGCAGAATCCGTCCGGCAGGGCCGGTGCCACGGACCAGACGCAATTGAATGCCGGCATCCAGCGCGTGTTTGCGCACGGCCGGGGAGGCCAGTGGACGTTCATCGGCTTCGCGAGCGATCATCGGGCCTTGCGGCGCAATTGGGCGAGCCGGGACGGCAGGTTTGCTTTCAACCACGGCTTCGACTTTCGGTGCGGCAACCGCTGCAGGCTTCGGTGCTTGTGCAACCGGCGCTGGCTGAGACGACGCTTTGACGTTGCCTTCACCTTCGACTTCAATGCTGATCAACACACTGCCGACCGCCATGACTTCGCCCGGCTGACCGCCGAGGGCGATCACCTTGCCATGCACCGGGGACGGAATGTCGACCATCGCCTTGTCGGTCATCACATCAGCCAGTACCTGATCTTCGACGACCATGTCGCCAACTTTGACGTGCCACACCGACAGCTCAACTTCTGCAATGCCTTCGCCAATGTCCGGCATTTTAATAACGTGCGTGCCCATTCAGACCTCCATGACCCGTTTCAACGCCGCGCCCACACGGGACGGACCARGGAAATACGCCCACTCTTGCGCATGCGGGTAGGGAGTATCCCAACCGGTCACACGCTCGATTGGCGCTTCCAGGTGGTGGAAGCAATGTTCCTGAACCAGCGCAACCAGTTCGGCGCCAAAGCCGCAGGTGCGGGTGGCCTCGTGGACGACCACGCAGCGGCCGGTTTTCTTCACCGATTTGACGATGGTTTCCAGGTCCAGCGGCCACAGGCTGCGCAGGTCAATGACTTCGGCGTCGATACCGGTCTCTTCAGCGGCCACTTGCGAGACGTACACGGTGGTGCCGTAAGTCAGGATGGTCACGTCCTTGCCTGGACGGGTGATGGCGGCGAGGTCCAGCGGAACGGTGTAGTAGCCGTCCGGCACTTGCGCGGCCGGGTGTTTCGACCACGGGGTTACCGGGCGGTCGTGATGGCCGTCGAACGGGCCGTTGTACAGGCGTTTTGGCTCCAGGAAGATCACCGGGTCATCGTTCTCGATGGAGGCGATCAACAGGCCTTTGGCGTCGTAGGGGTTGGACGGCATCACTGTGCGCAAGCCGCAGACCTGAGTGAACATCGCTTCGATGCTCTGGCTGTGGGTCTGGCCGCCGTAGATGCCACCGCCGCACGGCATGCGCAGGGTCATCGGGGCGGTGAACTCGCCGGCCGAGCGATAGCGCAGGCGTGCGGCTTCGGAAATGATCTGGTCCGAGGCCGGGTAGACGTAATCGGCAAACTGGATCTCGGCCACCGGCCGCAAACCGTAGGCGCCCATGCCAACCGCAACGCCGACGATGCCGCTTTCGGAGATCGGTGCATCGAATACCCGCGAGGTGCCGTATTTGCTCTGCAGGCCTTCGGTGCAACGGAACACGCCGCCGAAGTAGCCGACGTCCTGGCCGAACACCACGACGTTGTCGTCACGTTCGAGCATCACGTCCATGGCCGAGCGCAAGGCCTGGATCATGGTCATGGTGGTTGTGGTCATGGCGGTTTCCAACTGAATATTATTGTTGTGATCGTTCATGTCAGATCCCCAACTCTTGACGCTGGCGCTTCAAGTGCTCCGGCATCTCTTTATAGACGTCTTCGAACATGGTCGCAGCGCTTGGAATCTGGCCACCGGCCAGGGTGCCGTACTGTTCGGCTTCTTTTTGCGCGGCGATGACTTCGGCTTCGAGTTCGGCGCCGAGGGCGGCGTGTTCCTCTTCGGACCACTGGCCGATACGGATCAGATGCTGCTTGAGGCGCGCAATCGGGTCGCCCAACGGGAAGTGACTCCAGTCGTCGGCGGGGCGGTATTTGGAGGGATCATCGGACGTCGAGTGCGGGCCGGCGCGGTAGGTGACCCATTCGATCATGGTCGGGCCGAGGTTGCGGCGGGCGCGTTCGGCAGCCCAGGCAGAGGCGGCGTACACCGCGACAAAATCGTTGCCATCGACCCGCAGGGAGGCGATGCCGCAGCCGACGCCGCGACCGGCGAAGGTGGTGGCTTCACCACCGGCAATCGCCTGGAACGTCGAGATCGCCCACTGGTTGTTGACCACGTTGAGAATCACTGGCGCACGATAAACGTGAGCAAAGGTGAGGGCGGTGTGAAAGTCGGATTCGGCGGTGGCGCCGTCGCCGATCCAGGCCGAGGCGATTTTGGTGTCGCCCTTGATCGCCGACGCCATGCCCCAGCCCACGCCTTGCACGAACTGGGTGGCGAGGTTGCCGGAGATGGTGAAGAAGCCGGCGTCTTTAACGGAGTACATGATTGGCAACTGACGGCCCTTGAGCGGATCGCGCTCGTTGGACAGCAGTTGGCAGATCAGGTCCACCAGCGGCACTTCGCGAGCCATCAGAATGCTTTGCTGACGGTAGGTGGGGAAGCACATGTCGTCGATGTTCAGGGCCAGGGCCTGGGCGCTGCCGATGGCTTCTTCGCCAAGGCTCTGCATGTAGAACGACATCTTTTTCTGACGTTGGGCGACCACCATGCGGTTGTCGAAAATCCGCGTCTTGAGCATGGCGCGCATGCCTTTACGCAGAATCTCCACGGGCACGCCTTCTGCCCACGGACCGAGGGCATTGCCCTGATCGTCGAGCACGCGAATCAGGCCCTTGGCCAGGTCGGCGGTGTCGGCAGGTTCTACGTCGATTGGGGGTTTGCGCACCGTACCGGCATCGGTCAGGCGCAGGTAGGAGAAGTCGGTTTTGCAGCCGGGGCGGCCCGAGGGTTCGGGAACGTGCAGGCGCAGGGGTTCGTACGCTTGATTCATGGCTTTCTACGCTCGATCTTGTGAATTTTTTGTAGTGAGCTGACCGTCATCCTTCGGGTGGAAGAAATCTTGTCCTACAACAATCATAGGCCGGGGCAAGAAGAATATTTATCTCTGTTTCGTTGCGCTCAAGGTCATTTGAGGATAAAAAATCTGCATAAACATAAAAAACAGGTTGTTTTGTCTCATGCGCAAACTGGACCGTACCGACATCGGCATTCTCAACAGCCTTCAGGAGAACGCCCGCATCACCAACGCCGACCTCGCACGCTCGGTGAACCTGTCACCGACACCGTGCTTCAATCGGGTCAAGGCCATGGAAGAATTAGGGCTGATTCGCGAGCAGGTCACGCTGCTGGATGCCGACCTGCTGGGGCTGCACGTCAACGTGTTCATTCACGTCAGCCTGGAGAAGCAGGTGGAAGAGGCGCTGGCGCAATTCGAGGCCGCCATCGCCAACCGTCCGGAGGTGATGGAGTGTTACCT
>NZ_JBFTLU010000274.1:0-10774 GCF_056396605.1 Pseudomonas sp. 05T35 | reverse complement strand
GCTACAGAGAATGCTTCGCGGCTGAAATTGCTTGAGTGAACCGCATTACGAACAGTGTTTGGGCTTTTTTACTTTTCAGCACTCCAACAACTGATTAACTCCCCAACAATCCCGTAGCGTCCGCATCAAACAGTTTTTTGGTCTGGTTGGCAGCAGGCGTCAGCAGGGCAAGTAGTTTGGCCTCGTTATACAACTGCGTACTGGCCAGGCTCTTGGGTGTCGGTTCTATCGGAATAATGATGTCCTCATTACCGGCGTCGTTTGCATGCAGCCAGATCGCCACAAAGTGCAGTGCCGAGACAAACAACACTCTGAGCTCATAGGATTTCCCCTGCAGGCTCGCCGAGTTTTCTGCCAGGTTCAGCGCACTGACGGTGGCGGGGGCCATCGCGCCATGGTTCAGCGATGAGAACTCGACATGGCCGTGTACTTCGGCCAGTTCGGCATCGGCAATGGTCGTTCCATCGGAAAACACCAGGTAGTGCCAGTTACCTTGGGTGGCCGCTTTCAAGCCTTTACCCTGGGTCAGGTCTTCCAGGCTCAGTGAATAACCACGGTAAGGCTCGGAGAGGCTGATTTTGCTCGGGACGGCATTTGCAAACTGGCGGTTGATGCCAAAGCCTTGTGTCTGCAAGGCTGCTTGAAGTGCAGGGCGCAGTGTTTGTACGCCGTTGGAAGGCGCCATTGGGTAAGAAAGTTTCATGCTGCCCTCCTAGTTTTTCCGGGTGAAGTAAGTGTTGGTCCAGTTGYCGCCGCCGTTGTATGAGCCGGGGAACGTATTTAATGCGCGCGTGGAATAGCCATAGATGGAATCTGCGACCAGTACATAGTTGCCATTGGTTCCATAAAACGTCAGGAAGTGAGCACCACCGCCATACCAGGCAACGCGTATGCCGATGGGTCTTCCCATGTTGATCTGGTTTTCGATGGCGCTCATTTGAATCGAGCCCTGGCTCATGCTGGCAAAGCTTCTGGTGGTCCTGAGGGCCGAGTCCAGATAGCCATAAACGTTGCAGGGGCCCGGCTGGTTGCAGCAGGAGTTCCTGTCGAGTTCATAGTTGGCGACGACGCATTGGCTCCAGGTCCCGGTGCCGTAATAGTTGCCAACAGACGCCGAAACTGCTGCCCAGCACCAGTTGGTCTGGGTTTGCCGCTGCATGCTGAAGCTGAGGCTGGCAGCGGCCAACGCTGCTGGCTCTACGGATGTTTCGATATCGGCCAGTTCAGGGTTGATAAGGTGTTGGGACAGGCATTTGGGAAGTGCTTCGCCGGTGGCGGAACTTTTAAGCTGTGTTTCTTCAGTCAGTAACATGATTCATCCTCCATGAATGAACGTAGCGTCCAGCTTGGGTATGTGTACCTTTTTGAAATAAAACGGCTTTGTCGTCAGTGAAGTATCGGCTTGCGCTATTTGCCATCTTCGATGGCCGGCTCCGATCGGGTCTCGCTGTAACCTTAGGATGCAATATGCGTTAGCGCAAATTTATAATGCGTTAATGCATTTTTTGTGGCGGACGTCTTCGAGTGGAGAGGGCGCTTGCACTCCCTCGCCCCCACCGGGGCGAGGGGCCGGCAGCATTACTCGCAGCCACAGTCTTTGGCGCTTCGCGCGGTCTCATAACGATCGTGATGGCGCACCCATTCCATGCCGTGCTCTTCGTTGCGGCCCTTGGGCGTCAGGTCGAGGAAGTTATAGGCACCGACCAGCAAGTCCAGGCCGCGAGCGTAGGTGGAATAGGTGTGGAAGATTTCCCCGGCGTCATTGCGATAAAACACGCTCAGCCCCGGCAGTTCGCCTTCAGTGCTGGTGCTTTTTTCGTAGTTGTAGGTCGCGGTGCCGTCCGCGAGTTCCTGATCGCTGATGGTCACCTTGTAGTCGGCGTTGAAGTCACTGCCGGCCGATGAGACCCATTTGAATTTCCAGCCCATGCGTTTGCGGAACGCCTGGAATTCTGCCAATGGCGCGTGGGAAACCACCACCAGTGAAACGTCGTGGTGGGCCAGGTGCAGGTTGGCGCCGTCGAAGTGGTCGGACAGAAACGAGCAGCCATGACAGCCTTCTTTCCAGCCCTTGGCAAACATGAAGTGATAGATGATCAACTGGCTGTTGCTGCCGAAAAGATCGGCGAGGCTTTGCCGCCCGTCGGGGCCTTCGAACACATAGTTCTTGTCGACTTTCACCCAGGGCAGTGCGCGACGTTCGGCGCTAAGTTTGTCGCGTTCCCGGGTAAAGGCCTTTTCGTGGATCAGATGCTGTTTACGGGCCGCGAGCCATTCTTCTTGGGACACGACCTTGTGCTGTTGCACGCTGTTCATGACTTTCCCTCCTGCGAGGTTGGCGTGTTGTGGCTTACACAGCCTAGTCGTTTGATCGACGCTGTAATCGACAAGCCGCTGATCGGTTGTCGCTGACATCCGCCCGCATGACAACCTGGCTGAACGGCTACTGATAGCGCCGGTCACAACCTATGAGAGGCCTCTCACTGTCTGGCTGGAGGTTGATATCGGATGACGGCTTATAACTGGGATTTGCTTGAACGAATGCTGCACGAAGTGCAGAACGGCGCCGACCACAGCTTTGCCCCGCGCGTCTATGCCGAGCAGCATGCGGCAGAGAAGGCGGCAGAGGGTGAGCCCATCGGTAATCTGGATGAGCTGAAAGTGACCGCCACCGAATATGAAAAGCTCCTGCTGGATCGTGGCTATATCGAGTCACGCCCCGAGAGCGAAGGGGGTAACGGCGAGAATTTCATCCTGACGCCGCGCGGTTCGAGTCTGCTGTGCATGATCGACAGCAGCATTGAGGGCAATGACCATCCACGGCAGGTGCTCGACGAGCAGGTGGATGCACTGGACCCCGCGACCTTTGATGAAGTGGCGTCTAAAGTGCAGATCGCTTAAGACGCTCCTGCGACCTTCAAGCACTTCAATGCGCTGAAATCGCTGCGCATCTGGTCGATTTTTTTCAGCAAGTGCTGGCGTTGATCGGCGGTACTGTCGGCCATCAGGTCGACAATCAGGCTGCGCGCCTGGGCTTCGGTGTGGGTGTAAGCCTGGCGATAGGCCGGCGTCCATAAGGTCTCGCGATCGACCAGCAGGGTTTTGATGCGTTGCGCAAAGTCGCTGCTGTGGCGTTGTTCCACTGCTGCGCTGAACAGTGCCTGCCAATGAGCGCGGTTGGCGAGCCATTGCTGATTTTGCTCGCCCAGTGCGTTGGCCCAGGCAACAACGCGTTGCRCCTGCGTATTGCTGAGCGGGCCAAGCCAGTAGGCCAGGCGCTTATCCATCCGCTCGATGCGATGTTTGATCTGCTGTGCCAGCGGCGCTTTGAGGTATTTCTGCTGATTCACGCGCTGGTCTTTGGCAAAGGCCTGCTTCATCTCGTTGACCTGCTGGTCATTCAGCCCTTGCAACAACTCGACCGCCGACGGGGTGATTTCCCGGGCGGTCTGGGCAATGGCTTGTTTGGCTTCCTTGATACGGGCTTGCAGTGCGGCGTCTGTGACTTGATTGGTTTCGACCATCTGCTGCAAACGGTCGAGCCAGTCGACGTAGCCGGGTATTTGCGTGGAGCAATGCCAGCTGAGGTGTTCCTTGAGACGTTCGTTGAGCCAGCCTTTCTGCTCGCTGTTCATGTCCAGGTAGTCGCTGAGCGTCCAGGGAATGATGATGTCGAGATTGTGGTAGGCCAGGCTCACTCGGTTGCAGGCCGGTAGTGAAAGGCACAGGGTCAGGAGCAACGTCAGGTGTTTCAACCAGCGCGACATGAGGCAATCCTTGCAAGGGCGTAGTTCTGGTGTCTGAATGCAGGATGGACCCGGCTGTTCAGCTGATCAAATAGAACGCGCGTTTGGTCTTGAAGGATGTTGCTGGGGAGGAGGGTTYCAGTCCTAGCGCTTCGAAGCTCAAAGCGCTTAGGGACCAGGGTGACGCGAGGGGGGTGTTACTTTTTGCCCAGGGTGATCTGATTCATAAGTTACTGTTCGCAATAATCACCTAAGCTGCTGTTTTGAATAAGAACGCAGGCATGAAAAGTATCCTGTATGGCTTGTCGATATCAGCAAAAAGCACCTGAACGGTCTGACGAGCGGGCCTTGGTCTGGCGCAAAACCCAGGAAAAATGAGCCTCTCAGAGGATTTTTCTTCGCAAGCAAGCCGGCCGTCCAACAGCACCGGCAAAACCGGGTAGAATGGCGTCCAAGCAATGAGGGTATTGGAAATGGCTTTAGTCGGGCGCTACAACAGCTTGCAAGTGGTTAAACACACTAACTTTGGTTTATATCTGGACGGTGGCGCGGATGGCGAAATCCTTCTGCCGAATCGTTATATTCCCAAAGATATTCCCAGCGAAGATGAAGACTGGCTGAACGTTTTTGTTTATCTGGACAGCGATGACAAACTCATCGCAACTACTGAAAAACCGAAAGTTCAGGTCGGTGAATTCGCCAGCCTTAAAGTCGTTGAAGTCAACAGCATCGGTGTGTTTCTCGACTGGGGTCTACCCAAGGACCTGCTGCTGCCGTATTCCGAAGAAAAGCGTCAGATGACTGCGGGCGAATACTGCGTGGTGCACGTCTACCTCGACAAGCACACCCGCCGTATCACCGCGACCGCGCGTCTGGATCGCTACCTGGACAAAACCCCGGCCAGCTACAAACCTGGCCAGGAAGTTGACCTGCTGGTAGCCGAAGCGACCGACATGGGCTTCAAGGCGATCATCAACAACAAGCATTGGGGTTTGATCCACAAGAACGAAATCTTCAAGTTCATGCGTGCCGGCAAGGAAGAGAAGGGCTTCATCAAGGAAGTTCGCGCCGACGGTAAGATCAGCCTGAGCCTGCAGCCCGTGGGTGAAGAAGCCGCCACCAGCCTGAACTCGAAGATTCTCGCTAAACTGCGCGACAACAACGGCACTTTGCCGGTCAGCGACAAGAGCGACCCGGCGCTGATCAGCAGCCTGTTCGGTGTCAGCAAAGGCAACTTCAAGAAGGCCATCGGCGCGCTCTACAAGAACGGCCAGATCGTCATTCATGCGGATCGCATTGAACTCAGCTGAGCCGAGCTGACCTGACCTGATTGCCCCGGCCAAGTACCGGGGCATTTTGTTTTTAGTGAGTAACTGCCATGTCGTTAACCGTTCGCGAGGTTTCGCGGTGATTGCCACTCGGCGCAGCGCCGATGGTTTTGCCCTGCAAGTGATGCTCGGGTTGTGTCTGATCTGGGGTATCCAGCAGGTGATGATCAAATGGGCGGCGGCGGACATCGCACCGGTGATGCAGGCCGCCGCACGTTCCGGAATTTCCGCATTACTGGTGGGGTTGCTGATCTGCTGGAAGGGCGGCTGGAATCAGGTTGGCAGCACCTGGCGCGGCGGTTTGCTGGCGGGTGGTCTGTTTGCCACCGAGTTTTTGTTTATCGCCGAAGGTCTGAAACTGACCACGGCGGCGCACATGTCGGTGTTCCTCTATACCGCGCCGATCTTCACCGCATTGGGCGTGCACTGGCTGCTGCCAAGCGAGCGTTTGCGGCGGTTGCAATGGCTGGGGATCCTGCTGGCGTTTATTGGTATTGCCGTGGCATTTGCCGGGGGCGTGTCCTGGGACAATCTGGACCGGCGGATGCTGCTCGGCGATGCGTTTGGCGTTCTGGCCGGGGCCGCCTGGGGCGCGACGACGGTGGTCGTGCGCGCCTCGCGGTTGTCGGAAGCACCGGCGACCTTGACCCTGTTTTATCAACTGATCGTCGGTTTTCTCGGCCTGCTGCTGATTGCCGCGCTAAGCGGGCAGATCACCCACGTCCACCTGACTAACGTGGCGGTGGCCAGCGTGCTGTTCCAGGGGCTGGTGGTGTCGTTTTTCAGCTACCTGACGTGGTTCTGGCTGCTGCGCCGTTACCTGGCGTCGAACCTCGCGGTGTTCTCCTTCATGACGCCGCTGTTCGGTGTCACCTTCGGGGTGTTGCTGCTCGGTGAGCCGTTGAGTGTCAACTTTGTCGTCGGTGCCGTGCTGGTGTTGCTCGGCATCACCTTTGTCAGCGCAGAACAGTGGGTGCGCCGTCGTTTGCGCACAATGCTGGAGCGTTGAGTGGACGCAGCAGCAAACCACCGGCTACCAGCAGACCGCTGCCCGCCACCATCAACGCCGGTTGCAAGCCACCACTGAAGTGGCTGCTCAGCGCTGCCAGCAATGGCCCGCTGAGCTGACCCACGGCAAAACACGCGGTCAGCAGGCCGGCATTGCGCTGGGTGGCCTGCGGCGCCAGTTCTCGCGAGCGCTGCATCACCAATTGCATGCAGGCCAGAAACGGCGTGCCACAGAGAATCACCCCCAGGGCCAGACCTAGACCGCTGCCCAGCAGGCAAGCGAAGACCCCGGCCGCTTGCAGCCACAACGTCGCGATCAGCCAGTGACGGGTGGCATTAGGGTTATGCCGGCGCAAACTTACCAGCAGCACACCGATGGCGGACGCCAGGCCAAAACACGGCCAGAACAAATCGGCCAGCCATTGGCCGTGAAAACGGGCACTGGCCATCTGCGACAGAAAGGTCGCAGGAATGATGTAGCCCAGACCGTACAGCGCGTAGATCAAATCCAGTCGCGGGATACCGACACTCTTTGAAACGCCGGCCGTGGGGGTGGCTGCCGCGCTCGCGGTCGGTTGCGGCAGGATCGGCAGAATCACCAACAGCATTGCCAGGCCTACACCGGCATACACCAGCCACAAGGTCGCGGAGCTTTGTCCCAACAGGTTCGAACCAAGAGCGAGCAAGCCCGTCAGAAAAATCCCCAGGCCCGGCCCGGCGAATACCAGTGCGCCGAGCCGTGGACGTCCGGCAGCCATCGCCAATGGCTGACTCAACGCGGTGATCATGACCAGCACCCAGGCGCTGGCGACGCCGGTACCGAAGCGCAAAACCAGATGCGGCCAGAAGCCCGTGGCCCAGAACGAGGCGAGGGTCAGTAGCACGCACAGCCACAATCCGCCGAGCAGGCGCCGACGAACCTGCTCGGGGCGATGGGCGAACATCGCGTCCACGGCACCGATGAAGTAGCCCAGGTAATTTGCCGCCGCAATCAGACCTGCGGCAGTCAGGTCGATCTGACCTTCGCTGAGCAAATGCGGCAGCTGCGGAGTGAGCGCAAAGCGCCCAATGCCCATGGCCATCATCAAGGCAATGAAACTGGCGAGTAAGCGTACAAGCGGCGACATGATCAGGATTCCTGCAGCGGAGCAATGACCGTCAGGCTAGGACTGATTGACTTTCTTTAAAAATGAATAATAGTGAGTAACTTGTTCTTATTTGGAGAAAGGTGTGGAATTCAGCCAATTGCGCATCTTCCAGGCGGTGGCCGAGGAAGGTTCCATCACCCGCGCCGCCGAACGCTTGCATCGGGTGCCGTCCAATTTGTCGACCCGGCTCAAGCAGCTTGAAGATCAGCTGGGTGTAGAACTGTTCTTGCGTGAGCGTCAGCGTTTGCAGTTGTCGCCCGCAGGCAAAGTACTGTTGGACTACACCGCCAAGCTGTTTGCCCTGCATGACGAAGCCCACGCAGCCGTGCAGGGCGGGCAACCGGCCGGCGATTTCGTGCTGGGCACCATGTACAGCACCGCGGCGATTCATCTGCCGGGTTTGCTGGCGCGCTATCACCGCACTTATCCGGCGGTGAACCTGCAAGTGCAGTCGGCGCCCAGCGGCGAATTGCTCGAAGGCCTGCTCACCGGGCGTCTTGACGCCGCGCTGGTCGATGGCCCGCTGCAACTGGCCGGGCTCGACGGTGTGCCGCTGTGTGACGAAAAACTGGTGCTGATCAGCGAAGCCGATCACCCGCCGGTACGCAGCGCGCTGGATGTGCAGGGGCGCTCGGTGTTCACCTTTCGCCAGGGCTGTTCCTACCGGATGCGCCTGGAGGCCTGGTTCGCCCATGATCATGCGGCGATGGGCCGGGCAATGGAAATCGAGTCCTATCAGGGAATGCTGGCGTGTGTGATTGCCGGCTCCGGCGTGGCGCTGATGTCCGAGTCGATGCTGGCCAGTCTGCCGGGACGCGAGAGTGTGGCCGTGCATCCGTTGGCCGAACCTTTCGCCAGTGCCACCACCTGGCTGATGTGGCGCAAGGGTATGCTCGGCGCCAATCTCAATGCGTGGATCGAGGTGCAACAAGCGGCGTTCGGTGGTGGCCGACCGATGGGGGCTGATTTTGATGAATTCGGTAACAGATCTTTGCCTATTGAGGCGAGCATTGCGTAAGACTTCGGACTACTATCTGTATGAAGCGTCTATAGAACCTGGTCGCTCAGCACTACCCTGAAGGGGGGGCACCATGAAAGAGAAACTGCAAAACTGGCTCCATGACCTCGGTGTCGCGCTTGGTTTGATCGAACCACCTCTGCAACCCGTGCCAATCCGCACCGACGATGAGCAACGCCGCCGTCAGCAACGCCGCCGGTAAACGAGGTAAGGCGTAAAGGAATCGCAGCCTTCGACCATCGCGTCGGAGGCGCGAGAGTGCCGCGCTCGCGCACTCGCTTTAAGCGTGCTGTTGCAGCCAGTGGTCAATCATCGTGTGCAACTTCTCCCCCGAAAAACTCCCGAAATGTCCGCCATGCACCGTGCGAATCGGCAACGAGCGCAAGCGTTGCAGGCTGCGGGCGTAATCCTCAAGGTTGGAATGGTAGGCGTCTTCGACCAGCGGTCCGTCGTAGATGATGTCGCCGCTGAACAGCGTGCCGGTGGCAACTTCAAAAAGGCTGATACCACCCGGTGAATGGCCGGGAGTGTGCAGCACCTGCAAGGTTCGATTACCCAGGTCCAGCACGTCACCTTCTTCGATCAATCCCGTGGCGGGTGCGGCTTTGACCCGGTATTCGGCGTAGCACAGCGGGCAATCGGGGTGGGCTTCGAACATCTCGTCGCCGACAAACGCCCTGGAAAGGGTGTTGTCGCCGTCGGGTTCGGCGAGGATCTGTGCTTCGGCCGGATGCACCAGCCGTTCGGGGAATTCGTGATGACCGGCGATATGGTCGAAATGGCAATGACTGGCCACGGCCACCAGCGGCCGGTCGGTCAGCCAGGGCAGTTGCTCGCGCAGGCTGACCAGGCCCGAGCCGCTATCGAGCAGCAGGTCTTTGTCGCGGCCCTGAATGTGCCACAGGTTGCAGCGGTAGAACGGTCGAATATAGGGCTCGTGAATCAGCCGAATGCCGTCGCTCAGGTGTTTGACTTCGAACCATTGGTCGCGGCTGACGATTTTCATGGTGCCTTCCTCCAGGCGAAAAAAACGGGTGCAGCAACCGACGCTGCACCCGCCGAAGAAAAGGTTCAAGCCATAATTGGTTTCAGCTTATATCGCGTTCGCCACGGCAACCGGGCGAGGGGACAGCAGGCTGACCACGATGAAGCTCACCAGGCCGATCGCCAGGCTGTAGTAGATCGGGGTGTTGGCATCCAGGCCATCCTTGAACATGAACACCAGGGCAATCACAAAGCCCAGGCCCATGCTGGCGATAGCGCCGGAGGTGGTTGCCCGTTTCCAGAAAATAGCCCCGATCAACGGCACCAGCATGCCGCCCACGGCCAGACCGTAGAGAATGCAGTAGAAACCGGAAATGGTGCCTGCATACTGAGCGACTTTTTCGTTCTTGGCGGTGAACACCCGTTGCCAGATGTCCTGACCGATCAGGATGCCGAAGAAGTAGATCATGAAGTAAGTGATGATGGTGTCCCAGCCGATGGTGGTGAAGCTGAAGCTGGATGCCGGCAGTTTCAACACCAGCTCATCCCAGCCACCCACGCGGTACAGGCAGATCGGCAACAGGATGAACATCAGGCCGACGGTCTTGATCACGAACTGAACGATGTCGGTCAGGGTCAGCGACCACATGCCGCCGATGGTCGAATACACCACCACCACGCCACCGCCGAGTACTACCGAAATCCAGAAGGGCAGGCCGAACAGCACTTGCAGCACGGTGCCGATCGCGAGGATCGAGGTCACGCCGATCATCAGCGCGTAGGCCAGCATGATCACCGCACTGGCCTGGCGGGCCATCGGGTTGTAACGCTTTTCGAGGATCTGGGTAACGGTGAAGATTTTCAGTTTGAGCAGCGGCTTGGCCAGGAACAGGTTCAGCGCGATGATCCCGCAACCCAGTGCGGCGCAGAGCCAGAAACCGGAAATACCGTGGACGTAACCCAGGCGAACGGTGCCCACCGTCGATGCGCCGCCCAGTACGGTAGCGGCCATGGTGCCCATGTACAGGGTTGGACCGAGGTTACGACCGGCCACGAGGTAGTCTTCGTGGGTCTTGGCCTTGCGCATGCCGTAATAGCCCAGCACGAGCATGCCGGCGGCATAGATGAGTACAACGAATAAATCCAAAGCCATGAAGCGTGTCTCCGATTGTCTTTCTTATAAGAGCTTTGCAGGTGCGAGGGTTCTTGCGTGTAGTAAGCGAAGCAGGCATCGGCGCTGAAGCACGCGGGGGGAGTGTTGCGGACAAACGCCGACCCCGTCAGGTGGCGGCGTTCACGCGCTAATCACGTTCGCTTGGGGTCAAGCCTCAGCGGTGCGCCACGCCCGGCAGTACGCAGAGCATTTCGTACAGCAGGTTGGCGCCCAGCAGCGAGGTGTTGCCGGTGGTGTCGTACGGCGGCGAGACTTCTACCAGGTCGCAGCCAACCAGGTCGAGGCCTTGGCAGCCACGAACGATTTCGATCGCCTGAATGGTCGTCAGGCCGCCGATTTCCGGGGTCCCGGTGCCGGGTGCCCAGGCC
>NZ_JBFTLU010000273.1:0-5981 GCF_056396605.1 Pseudomonas sp. 05T35 | reverse complement strand
TCAACGGTGTTTTGTTGGTCGTGACGGTATCGCCAATCGTCGTGCCTGCGACGTCCTTCACTTCGTTAATCGTCGGTTGCACCAACTCGACTACGGTAAAAATCCAGACACCCGAATCCACCCCCGGCCTCACCTCGACCCTGATCGGATGCTCTGATTGACTCAAGTCGATCAGCTCGCACAGCCAGACACCGTCCTTTCCAGTCGTGACGCTGTCGATGTGCTGCTCGCCATCAAAAACTTTCAATTCCTGGTAAGGCAACGCTGTGCCTTCAAGTTTTACCCTGGTATCCCTGGTCTTGCTGCCATGGGGGACAGGCTTGCCGTTGGAGTCTGTCACCTTCTCGATCGTGGGTTTGCTGGCCTGCACCGCCACCGTAAAACTCCGCGGTGCGGACTCTGCCGGCCGATCATCGCCATAGCGCCCCACGGCTTTCAAAACATGTTCTCTATTGCTGAACGTCTTCCTCAGCTCCCAGATACCATCGTAAACCCTGAGCAAAGCCACTGAAGTCTTGCGATCAAAGATCTCGACTTCGTAACCATCCTCTGCCTTGCCTTCCAGCTTCAGGTCGCCATCCAGCGTTGTTTCGCCCTCGCCCACAGGCTCGCCCTTGCTGTCTTTCACTGTATCGATGGTGGGTGCCTGCAACTCTTCCACCMGGAATTTCCAGACATCAGACGTCAGCCCCTTGGGCCCCTCGACGAAAATCTTGTGGTCTGACTCGCTTAAGCGTTCGAGCCTGTGCTCCCAATCGCCCTGTTCATTGGCCGTGGGGTTGCCCACAATCGATTCTCCATCAAAAATCTCGAGAAGCTGATTGGGCTCGGCGCGGCCTTTGAGTTTGACCGTGGTGTACTTGGTCGTACCGGGGTTGGATATCTCGACACCCTTGAGATCGATCACCGTGGTGATCTCAGGCTTTGCTACCTCGACATTTTTAACAGTATAAATTCGCTCCTCGAAAGGGAACGCCTGAGTCCTGTCGTCTTCCTTATTCAGTGCGACCTCGACGAAGACCTTCAACAGCGAGCCATTGAGTAACGCCTTGAAGTAGTCGTAAGGCACCTTCACCTCGCGATAACCTTGATCGAGCCAGTCGTCATCCACCGGCTCCGATTCCATCACGGAGTACGGGTGATCTCCACCACCGGCGTTCTTGCCCTCCAGGTCAACCCAGCACCGTTGATTTTTGGCCCACAGCGGCCAGCCTCCAAGATATACCGTGCACTCGGCAGTGTTACTGGTCAGGTCCAGTTCTGGGCCATGACCGTTGTCCTGAGCCTGGGGGATCCGGGCGGCTTTCAACTCTTCTCGGGGCAGGGGGAGCACGTTGAGAATCCGCGGATCAGAGGTTTTTTCGATCTCGTCTTTACGCAGGATGGTGTAGGTCATCCACATTTTTTTGCCCAGAAGAAACGCAACGGCATCATTCCCCAAATTCACACGCCTGGGGTTTGACGACCCTAGACGCACCGGCCAGCTCTTGGACTTTCCACCTTCCGGGGTGCCGGGCTCACCAATCGTTTCGACATAGATCATGTCATCGGGATCCAGTTTATCCGTACGTATCAGCACTCCGAACGCGTCGATGGTGCTGAATGAGTCCAGATCATCGTCACCCACCGTCGGATAGACGTCAAAACTGTCGAGATCCGGGATAGGGGCGTGTGTTTCGGGTGCGTTAACTTTAGCGGTCATGAGCAATCTCCATTTCGCAAGAGTCGCCGCAACGTGAGCGGCAGCGTTGACGCCATCTAACACCTGGCTCCAAGGCGCTGGCCACTGTCAGAAATAACAGGTAGGCCGCAGTTTCCGACCAGCGGTGAGGAGCGCTTGATAGTCAGATATGAACGTGCAGGCGAAAGCAGCTCCGGGTGATTGCACGCAAAGGCGTGTTCCGGATTTTGTGTAAACGAGCACGYTAAAATGCAGCTTCGCCACTGCACAATGATGCAGACGAAGGGTAACGGCAGACCATCAATCTGCCGTGCTGTACGCAATGAACCAGTGCTACTTCGTCATGAAATACTCAAACATGCGGCTGATGTCAGACGATTCACCCGCAACCTCTTGTCTCACCAAAATGTGCTTTCTGCCAGTGCCGAAATCGAAGTCAAATTCGAATTCCCAAGTGCCACTGCCTGGYGTCATCTTGGCGGTGCCCAATTCACTATTGTCATGATTCAGCACTCGAACCGATATCGCCTCCGTCCAACAGGTTCCTTTGATCGTATTCCGCCCTACTTTCAAGCGCTGTTGATCACTCGGACTGGTAATCGCCGGTGCACAGCGTGCCTCGGTGACTCGGAACTGACGCAGTAAAGTTGGCTCAGAAGGCACCCCTCCCACGAATTCCACGACCTTGACATGCTTGTCGCCTGCATCCMAAATGCGGCTATAGTACCAATGCGTGATATCGTCACTGTTGATAATGGCATCGGCCAACTTGCTATTGTCATGGCTCCACAATTCAACCCTGGCGCCCGCCGAACACTTCCCCTCAAGATACACACGGCCGACAATGTATGTGCGTCCGTTTAAAGGCGCAATAATCGTCGGCATTTTGAGGGCTGGCGCGACCGCTCCCGTGTCCTCTCCCTCTCCACTGTCAGATAGGCTGGTTGCTGGTTTGTTGGACGTGGGTTCTTCTCGGGCAGTCATGATCTCGATACTCCTGTTACCCGGCACAATTGCCTGCGGCTTCTGGGGCACTTCTATCTCCGACACACGCGTAAAGCTACCTGTAAAAACTGACAGTCCAGACGAACGGTTATCAGCACAAGCAACGCTGATACCCCCCATGGCGATATTGACCCCGACCTAGTATTTCTTACAGTAGCCAGCCTCAAGCATCAGGTATCCAATGAGTCGCGAGGGCTCACCCACGTCAAGAACCTTCAAGCATTCAGGGATGAGTCACGATCTCAATTTATGGAGAACCGGTTCAATGACAACGTCCATCCAAAGCCCCATCGCCGCCAGCATAGTGGCGTCCAACAATCCCGCTAACGGATATCAAAACCCGCGCTTTCCCTGGCTCGACATGAGTCCCGCCGCACTGCACGCTGAACCTACAGCCGGTTTTGTCTACGTCCTTAGCGCAAGTACGCGCATCCTCATCGACGATGAGAGCCTGCGTCCTTTGGCGACACGGTTGGCATTCGGATTCGCCCTCGCCGCCGGGCTCGAAAAACAGCCTGCCATTGTGTCAGGGAATAGCCCTGCGCCGGGTGATGTAAAGCTGACACTGTCCGACCCGGATACCGCCGGTGTTCCAATTCCGGTCAAAGGCGCACCCGAGGCCTACCGAATCGATATCACCAGCACCGTCCACGTCACCGCGAAAACCCTGCAAGCCATGGCCCTGGCACTGACGACCTTGCATAAAGCGGCACAGGTTTCGACCAGTCTTGAATCTGGGTTTGTAATCGATGCCCCTAAATTTGGCGAACGCTCGGTGCTGATCGATGTGGGCCGCAAGTATTACAGCGTTGAATGGATGATAGACCTGCTGCATGAGATGGCCTGGAACAAGCTCAACACCCTGTATTTGCACCTCACCGACAATGAGGGGGTACGGGTCATCTTCCCTTCCGCCCCGGACACCGCCAGCCCCGATGCCTGGAGTGCAGAGGACCTCAAGAAAATCCTCGTTACAGCAGCGGCCCTTCACATTGAGGTCGTCCCCGGGATCGAATGGCCTGGGCATATGCAGTGGATTCTGCAAAATAAGCCGGAATTTCAGCTGCAGCTTTCAGGCGGCACGGTCGTGTCAAAAGCACTCGATTTCAGCATCCCCGCCGCTCGCGAATTTGTCATGGGGCTTATCAACGATCTTCTCAAGATGTTTCCGGATTGCACACGTCTCAATTTGGAGGCCGATGAGTACTTCCTCAGTCCGATCTCTCCGGGCAACACGCCACAACTGGCTCGGTACGCGCGGGAAAATTCCGGGCCGTCCAACGCAGACTCACGGGATGGTGTAAGGAAATTCGTCAACGAAGTCGCGAGACTTGTGCAGCAAAAAGGCAAGGTTGCGCGAATGTGGAACGACGCAGTCGTTGAAAAAGATCAAAAGATTTCTGTGGATAAAAACGTTGTAATCAAGTGCTGGAGTATCTGGGGCAGCACGCGCAACGAGAAAAATGTGCAAGCGTTGATCGATGAAGGGTACAGCGTGCTAAATGYCCACGGTGACTTTTATAACGTCATTAAGTCTGGCTGGGACAACCTTTTTGATCGCCTGCACTCACCCCACGGTATTTATGATCACTGGCGCCCCAACATTTTCATGGACGATGCGGGGCCTGGGCATACCGTCATAGATCCAGCCCATCCCGCCGTGCTGGGGGGGAGGCATACAGGTATGGGCCGACGAAGCGGCGTACATGACACCTGAAAAGGTCTGGTCGCATCTGAAAGAGTGGATGTTGCCACTGGGGCAGCGCGCATGGGGGTCACCGAATGCCGCTCCAGACTATAAATCCCTGTCACTGATCGCCCGTTCGGTTCGCTATGCCCCACCACGCCCTTGATACCTCGGTGGCCAGCTAGAGACTCGGTGCAGCCGAACGCGCTCATCGTCACAAATCCATCATCGCGCTGACACAATGGCGACATGGCCTCAGTCGACACTGAGGCCATGACGACAGCTCTGCATATCACCCTGATCACCGAAACCTTCCCTCCGGAAATCAACGGCGTGGCCAATACCCTTGGCCGCCTGTGCGAGGGTCTGCGCGCGCGCGGGCACCTGGTAGAACTGGTGCGACCGCGCCAGGGCAGCGATCAAACCCGCCTCAGCGACGATGAACTGCTGCTCTGCCGCGGTTGGCCGCTGCCGGGTTATCCGGGGCTGCAATGGGGCCAGTCGTCGATGCACAAGTTGCTCAGGCGCTGGCAGCGTCATCGCCCGGACGTGCTCTACATCGCCACCGAAGGACCGCTGGGGTTGTCGGCCTTGCGCGCAGCGCGGCGGCTGGGTATTTCAGTGGTGAGCGGGTTTCACACCAACTTCCAGCAGTACTCCAGCCAGTACGGCTTGGGACTGTTGACCCGGTTATTGACGCATTACCTGCGCTGGTTCCATAACCGCACCAAGTTGACCCTGGTGCCCAGCACCAGCCAGCGAATGGAGCTGGAACGTCGGCAGTTCGAGCGCCTGGCGCTGCTGTCCCGTGGCGTCGACAGCCAACTGTTCCACCCGGCCAAACGCCTGGGTTCGCTGCGTGAAAGCTGGGGGCTGGAGAACGACGACATCGCGCTGATTCACGTCGGCCGGCTCGCTCAGGAAAAAAACCTCGGTCTGCTCAAACGTTGCTACCAGGCTTTGCAGTCATCTTATCCACAACGACGCATAAAGCTGATCGTGATCGGTGATGGCCCACAGCGTGCACTGCTGGAAAAAGAACTGCCCGACGCGATTTTCTGTGGCTCGCAGCGCGGAGAAGCCCTGGCTTGTCACTACGCGTCCGGGGATCTGTTTCTGTTTCCGAGCCTGACCGAAACCTTCGGTAATGTGGTGCTGGAAGCCCTGGCCTCCGGATTGGGCGTGGTGGCCTACGATCAAGCGGCCGCCGCTCAACACATTCGTCATGGTTACAACGGCGTGTTGGCGATGCCGGGGGACGAAGAAGCGTTTTGCGATGCCGCCCGTTGGTTGCTGGAAGAAGCAGAAACCTTGCGCTGCATACGACTCAACGCGCGTCAGCACGCCAGTCGGCAAGGCTGGGGGGCAATCGTCGAGCAATTTGAAGGACAGTTGCGCGGGGCTTGCGTCGCAGAGCATGGGCCGGTGAGTGCTGCGATATTGCCCTGATTTCTCTGTGGCATTGAGTCAGCCATCGCGAGCAAGCTCGCTCCCACATTGGAATACATACTCCTGTGGGAGCTAGCCTGCTCGCGATGGCGTCCGCCCGAGCGCCGTTTAAACCAGCGTCATCAACGCCTCACGACTGAACGGCAGGATGTCCTGCTC
>NZ_JBFTLU010000272.1:0-13349 GCF_056396605.1 Pseudomonas sp. 05T35 | reverse complement strand
TGCTGTCCCTGACCCAACTCAAAGCCTCGGTGCTGCGGGACTTGGCGTGGCTGCTCAACACCACTTCATTGCTCGGCGCCGATGCGACGTTGCACACCCCGGCCGGTACTTCGGTGGTCAACTTCGGGCTGCYGGCCCTGGCCGGCAACAGTGCGTCGAACGTCGATATYGCGGCGCTTGAAGCGCTGATCCACCAGGCCATCGCCACGTTCGAACCGCGGATTCTGCGCCATACCCTGCGCGTGCGGGCCCGGGCATCCGCCGAAATGAACCACAACGCCCTGAGTTTCGAGATTGAAGGCGATCTCTGGGCGCAGCCGGTGCCGCTGCGCCTGATGCTGCAAACCGACCTGGACCTGGAGTCCGGCCATGTGCGGGTGGTCAACGCCGACCAGCGGAGACGCTCATGAACCCGCGCCTGCTGGAGCTGTACAACCAGGAACTGCACCACGTGCGCGAAAGCGCGGCGGAGTTCGCCCAGGAATACCCGAAAATCGCCAGTCGGCTGACGTTGTCCGGTATGGACTGCGCCGATCCGTACGTCGAGCGCTTGCTGGAAGGGTTCGCCTACCTGACGGCACGGGTACAGCTCAAGCTCGATGCTGAATACCCGACCTTCACCCACAACCTGCTGGAAATCGCGTACCCCCATTACCTGGCGCCAACACCGTCGATGACCGTGGTGCACTTGCAGGCCGACCCCGATGAAGGCTCGCTGAGCAGCGGCTTCCCGCTGCCCCGGGACACGGTCCTGCGTGCCGCCCTGGGGCGCGAAAGCCAAACCTGCTGCGAGTACCGCACCGCCCATGCGGTGACGTTGTGGCCATTGCAGGTCAGCCAGGCCGAGTACTTCGGTAACCCGTCCGCCGTGCTCGGGCGCCTGGCTGCCAGCACCCCCAAGGCCAAGGCCGGCCTGCGCCTGACCCTGCGCACCGGTGCCGAACTGCCGTTCAATAGTCTGGCCCTGGACAACCTGCCGTTGTACCTCAACGGTGCAGACGAGCAGCCCTTTCGCCTCTATGAACAGCTGCTGGGCAACGCCTGCGCCGTCTTCGCCCGTCAGCCCGGCGGCGATTGGGTAGAACGCCTGCCACAGGATGCACTGCGTTCCGTGGGATTCGACGATACCGACGCCGCGCTGCCCGTGGTCTCGCGAGCCTTCCAGGGCTATCGCCTGTTGCAGGAATACTTCGCCCTGCCCCGCCGCTTTCTGTTTGTCGACTTCACCGGGTTGAGCCGGGCAGTCAAACGCTGCGAGGGTCAGGAGCTGGAATTGATCGTGCTGTTCGACCGTCATGATCCGAGCCTGGAAGGCAGCGTCGGTGCCGCGCAGTTCCTGCCGTTCTGCACCCCGGCAATCAACTTGTTTCCCAAGCGCCTGGATCGCATCCACTTGTCGGAACGGGTGAATGAACATCACGTGATCGCCGACCGTACCCGGCCGATGGATTTCGAGATTCATTCCCTGACCGCCCTCACCGGCCATGGCACCGGGTCGGAACAGCCTTTTTTGCCGTTCTATGCCGTCCGCGATCCGTCTCGCTACGGCCGCGATCAGGCGTATTACACCGTGCGGCGCGAACCCCGCATGCTGTCCAGCGGCCAGCGGCGCAACGGCCCACGTTCGACTTACATCGGCAGCGAAACCTTCGTCAGCCTGGTGGACAGCCAGCAGGCGCCCTATCGCCACGACCTGCGCCAATTGGGCGTAACGGCGTTGTGCACCAACCGCGACCTGCCGCTGTTCATGAGCGTGGGCAACAGCAAGACCGACTTCACCCTGGCCGACAGTGCACCGGTAGCAGCCGTGCGCTGCGTAGCGGGCCCGAGCCGCCCACGCGCCAGCCATGCCCACGACGCCAAGGCCTGGCGGTTGATCAGCCAGCTTTCGCTCAACTACTTGTCCCTCAGCGAGCAAGGCCAGGGCGCCGCCGCCCTGCGCGAGCTGCTGCGCCTGTATGGCGACGACAATGATGCAGCCTTGCAGTTGCAGATCGAAGGCCTGCGCGAAGTCAGCAGCAAAGCCTGCACCCGACGCCTGCCAATGCCGGGCCCGATCGTGTTTGGCCGCGGCCTGGAGATCACCCTGGAATTTGATGAAAACGCGTTTCGTGGCACTGGCGTCTTTTTGCTCGGTGCAGTCTTCGAGCGCTTCCTGGCACGCTACGTGTCGATCAACAGTTTTACCGAGACGGTGATCCGTACCACCGAACGCGGCGAGATCATGCGATGGAAAGCCAAACCCGGACGCCGTCCGACCCTGTGAGTACCCTGGACGCGATGCATCAGGAGCCCTGGGAATACGACTTCTTCCAGGCATTACGGCGCATCGAGTGTGAATCGCCTGAGCTCCCGCGCCTGGGCCATTCGTTACGCCTGGCCGACGACCCCTTGCGCCTTGGGCAACAGGCCGATTGCACCTTCGCCCCCGCGACCCTGGCCTCGGTACAGCCGGGCATCGACGGTTCGCCGGCGCGTCTGGAGCAGTTCTTTTTCGGCCTCGGCGGCCCCAACGGCCCGTTGCCGCTGCACCTCACCGAATATGTGCGCGAACGCCAGCGCAACAACGCCGACAGCACCAGCAAACGCTTTCTGGATGTGTTCCATCATCGCCTGCTGAGCCTGTTTTACCGGGCCTGGGCCGAAGCCCGGCCGACAGTCAGCCATGATCGCCCGGACGATGACTACTGGTCGGCACGTCTGGCAGCACTGAGCGGTCGAGGCATGCCGAGCCTGCTCAAACAAGGGCTGATACCCGACACGGCGAAGCTGCATTACAGCGGTCATCTGTCGGCACAAACCCGTTACCCCGACGGTTTGAAGGCAATTATCGGCGAGTACTTCGGCCTGCCGGTGGAGATCGAAGAGTACGTCGGCCAATGGCTGGTGCTGCCGGAGCGCAGCCGCGTGGGCGTGAGCGCCCATCAATTKGGCGTGGATTTTTGCCTGGGCCGCTGCGTCTGGGATCGCCAGCACAAATTCCGCATTCGCCTGGGGCCGCTCGAGCTGGATGACTATATGAGCATGTTGCCCGGCAGCCCATCCTTCAATGAGCTGGTGGCCTGGGTGGCCGAATACCTGGGCCATGAACTGGACTGGGATCTGAACCTGGTTCTGAAACAGCCCGAAGTGCCGACGCTGCAACTCAATGGCCGCTTCCGCCTGGGGTTCAATACCTGGGTGGGCAAGCCCGCAAAAGATGCCAAGGACTTAATACTGGCCCGGCATTATGCCGAGCAAGCCAACACCTCACAGATCTCAAGGAGCCAAGAGCATGGGTGAAATCAGTCGCGCCGCGTTGTTCGGCAAACTCAACAGCGTGGCCTACAAAGCCATCGAAGCCGCCACCGTGTTCTGCAAGTTGCGTGGCAACCCTTATGTGGAACTGGCTCACTGGTTTCATCAGTTGCTGCAATTGCAGGATTCGGACCTGCACCGCCTCATCCGCCAGTTCAATATCGAGCCGGCGCGCCTGGCCCGGGACCTGACCGAAGCCCTGGACCGTTTGCCACGGGGCTCGACATCAATCACTGACTTGTCTTCCCATGTGGAAGAAGCCGTGGAGCGTGGCTGGGTCTACGGCAGCCTGATGTTCGGCGAAAGCCAGGTGCGTACCGGCTACCTGGTGCTGGGCATCCTCAAGACGCCGAGCCTGCGCCACGGGCTGCTCGGGCTGTCGGCCGAGTTTGACAAGATCAAGGTCGAGGCCCTGAGCGAGCGGTTCGACGAATACGTCGGCGACTCGCCGGAAAATGCGCTCAGCGCCAGCGATGGTTTCAACGCCGGCAGCGTACCCGGTGAAGCCAGCGGCGCCATGGCCCCCAGCGCCATGGGCAAGCAGGAAGCGCTCAAGCGTTTTACCGTCGACCTCACCGAGCAGGCCCGCAATGGCAAGCTTGACCCGATCGTCGGCCGTGACGAAGAGATCCGTCATCTGGTGGACATCCTCATGCGTCGTCGTCAGAACAACCCGATTCTGACCGGTGAAGCCGGCGTCGGTAAAACCGCCGTGGTCGAAGGCTTTGCCCTGCGCATCGTCGCCGGTGACGTGCCGCCGGCGCTCAAAGACGTGGAACTGCGCAGCCTCGATGTCGGCCTGTTGCAGGCCGGCGCGAGCATGAAAGGTGAATTCGAACAACGCCTGCGCCAGGTCATCGAAGACGTCCAGGCCTCGCCGAAACCGATCATCCTGTTCATCGACGAAGCCCACACGCTGGTCGGTGCCGGTGGCGCCGCCGGTACCGGGGATGCGGCCAACCTGTTGAAACCGGCCCTGGCCCGGGGCACGTTGCGCACCGTGGCCGCCACGACGTGGGCCGAGTACAAGAAGCACATTGAAAAAGACCCGGCCCTGACTCGTCGCTTCCAGGTGGTGCAAGTGGCCGAGCCGTCGGAAGACAAGGCGTTGCTGATGATGCGCGGCGTGGCCTCGACGATGGAAAAACACCATCAGGTGCAGATCCTCGACGAAGCCCTGGAAGCGTCGGTCAAGCTGTCTCACCGCTACATCCCGGCGCGCCAGTTGCCGGACAAATCCGTGAGCCTGCTGGACACCGCCTGCGCCCGGGTCGCCATCAGCCTGCATGCCGTGCCGGCCGAAGTGGACGACAGCCGTCGGCGCATCGAGGCGTTGGAAACCGAACTGCAGATCATCGCCCGCGAGCACGCCATCGGCATCGTCATCGGCGCCCGCCAAATCCAAAGCGAAAACCTGCTGAGTGCCGAACGCGAACGCCTCGCCGAGCTGGAAAGTCGCTGGGCCGAAGAGAAAACCCTGGTAGACGAATTGCTCGCCACCCGCGCCACCCTGCGCGAGCGCGTCGGTGTGGTGGACAGCGAGGACGGCAGCGAGACCAGCCACGCCTTGCGCGAAAAACTGGTGGACCTGCAACAGCGTCTCAGCGCCCTGCAAGGCGAAACCCCGTTGATCCTGCCGACTGTGGATTACCAGGCCGTAGCCTCGGTGGTCGCCGACTGGACTGGTATTCCGGTGGGCCGCATGGCCCGTAACGAACTGGAAACCGTGCTCAACCTCGACCAGCACTTGAAGAAACGCATCATCGGCCAGGACCACGCTTTGCAGATGATCGCCAAGCGCATCCAGACCTCCCGCGCCGGCCTCGACAACCCGAGCAAACCGATTGGCGTGTTCATGCTCGCCGGCACCTCCGGCGTGGGCAAGACCGAAACCGCCCTGGCCCTGGCCGAAGCCATGTACGGCGGCGAGCAGAACGTCATCACCATCAACATGAGCGAATTCCAGGAAGCCCACACGGTGTCCACGCTCAAGGGCGCACCACCGGGTTACATCGGTTATGGCGAAGGTGGCGTGCTGACCGAAGCCGTGCGGCGCAAACCTTACAGTGTGGTGCTGCTGGACGAGGTGGAAAAAGCCCACCCGGACGTGCATGAGATCTTCTTCCAGGTCTTCGACAAAGGCGTGATGGAGGACGGCGAAGGTCGCGTGATCGACTTCAAGAACACCTTGATTCTGCTGACCACCAACGCTGGCACCGAGCTGATTKCCCGGGTCTGCAAAGACCCGCAAAACGTGCCCGAGCCCGAAGAAATCGCCAAGGCCCTGCGCCAACCGCTGCTGGAGATTTTCCCGCCGGCCTTGCTGGGCCGCCTGGTGACCATTCCGTACCGCGAATGCAATCTGTCAGCGACATTGATATTGGCTGACACACCGCCTTCGCGAGCAAGCCCGCTCCCACACTTGATCCGGTTCCGGCAGGGAAAAAGTGGCGCGAGCCCGTCATAAGATGGCGGTGCCGCGGTTGGTACCCGGCTGGACAATCAACAGTTCGTCCAGTTCACGCTTCCTGCAACGCATAACAAACGGCAGTGCAGCATCCGGGTCACGCTTAAATAGATCAAAGGTCGCGCGATCAACTTCATAGTATTCCTCGTAGTCGACCATGCCGTTGCTGACCGGTATAGATACATAAAATCGGCCCGAGTCTTGTTCGAAGCCCACGGAGAACATGTGTTCGCGACTTACCAAAACATCTTGAAATTTCACGGTCATCTCTAAAACTCTAATGCCGTTCAACTGAGGTCGTTTAGTGGAATGCTTCCGACATCGATTACATCCAGCGATCCATAACTCATCAGATATTGGCAGGCACGCAGTCCGGTCCTCCAAGCTTGTCCCTGACGTTCAGGGCGATACGCATCAACGGCTCCCATAAACCGTTCTCGCTGTTCCAACTGCCACCCGCCCAACGTGTATCCAGGATAAGCGCTGCCTTATTGATCTCAAGCTGCCTTCGAAGGGCTAAGGCCACGGACCCCATGTCGATTTCGAACAGCTCGGCATAGAGCCCATCGGGCTCTTCGCGCTTTTGGCTCAGGCAAAATCGGTAATTCCAAACCCAGCCCGCTGCGGCATAGATCGCCCGATTACGATCGGGGTAGGTCGCGAGAAGCTTGAGAAGAGCCGCCACGAAGCATGCAGGGAAGCTGGCGTCGCGGGTCTGCTGCCAGTAACGCAACACCAGCAAATCGAAGGCCACGAAGATATTTTGCGGTTCCTCGTAGTCGTTTTTGGCTTCTTGAAAGTAGAACGGCTCGCCTACGAGGAATTTATCCAACTCATCATTGGCCAGGGCAAGCAGCAATACATTCTCTGGATGGGTACTCATTGAAAGCTTTCCCCTTGTTGCCATGACTCAGGCGTCCGTAAGAAGGTATTGGTCGGGCTGCGTCCACGAGATTCTCAAAAACTTACCGCTCAGCAAACCCATGTCCCGAAGGTATTCAAAGACTTCAGACGGGCACCATTCCTTACCCGCCGAAAAGGCCGCTCCCAGTAAACGTAGAGCATCAAATACCCTAGCCTTCTGCTTATCGTCCGGGACATCCAAAAAATAAACATCATTCTCTGCCGTCTTCGAAAACCCGATAGCATGCAAAGCGGAGTCCAGCGTGCGATCAATAATTCGAACGCGAATTGAGTCAGCGTCTGCTTTTTCCACGTATGCCTTTAGCGCTTCACTTAGCTTAAAAATATTGATGCTCTGGTCCTGCCAGGTATCGGGGGTTTCAAGATCGGTTTCTTGAATGCGGTAAAAGGTCACAGTAATCGCCTTCCATGGACGTGAGGTGACGCGCGGAGGAGCCGATATTCAGGTAATGCCTGGCAACATTCAAGAACCTGGTTCCTCTCCCTCAACTAACGAACTACATTATGACTTCAGCGCCACCGCCCTGGCGGTCGCGCGTCTCTGTACGAACTGCCGAAGGCCGCAATCTCTTGATCTTTAAAGTCAAAAGGCTGCAATCTTCGGCAGCGTCAAAAGGATTGCGACAGCGAATAAGGACAGCCCATGTTATTCAACCAAGCCTCACGCCTGGCAAAAATCACCAGCCCCCTGGGGCCTGAGGTGCTGTTGCTCAAAGACATGGGTGGCGGCGAAGAGCTGGGGCGGCTGTTCAACTATGAGTTGCAGCTGCACTCGCTGGACAATGCCATCGACCTCAACCAGTTGCTCGGCAAACCCATGTCCCTGAGCCTGCAACTGGACGGCGGTGGCGAACGTCATTTCCATGGCATCGTTGCCCGCTGCAGCCAGAATGTCGACCAGGGCCAGTTCGCCAGCTACCAGGTCACGCTGCGGCCTTGGCTTTGGCTGCTGACCCGCACCTCCGATTGCCGGATTTTCCAGAACCTGAGCATCCCGCAAATCATCAAGCAGGTGTTTCGCGACCTCGGCTTTTCCGATTTCGAAGATGCCCTGAGCCGGCCCTATCGCGAGTGGGAATACTGCGTGCAGTATCGCGAAACCAGTTTCGATTTCGTCAGCCGCCTGATGGAGCAGGAAGGGATCTACTACTTCTTCCGCCATGAACAGGGTCGTCATGTGTTGGTGTTGGCCGATGCCTACGGCGCTCACACCAGTGCGCCCGGCTACGCCTCGGTGCCCTACTACCCCAGGAATGAGCAGCAGCGCGAACGCGATCACATCCACGATTGGCACCTGGCCCAGGAAGTCCAGCCGGGGTCGCTGGAACTCAACGACTATGATTTCCAGCGCCCCAGCGCGCGTA
Source organism: Pseudomonas sp. 05T35 (assembly GCF_056396605.1). Taxonomy (NCBI): domain Bacteria; kingdom Pseudomonadati; phylum Pseudomonadota; class Gammaproteobacteria; order Pseudomonadales; family Pseudomonadaceae; genus Pseudomonas; species Pseudomonas sp. 05T35. Next base: position 5,297 of record NZ_JBFTLU010000272.1, on the reverse strand, counting down.
TCGACGTGCGCTCGGCCATGCCCCGTCCGCACACCGCCGGCGATTATCCGCTGTACGACTACCCCGGCACTTATGTGCAAAGCGAAGACGGCGAACATTACGCCCGCACCCGCATCGAAGCCTTGCAGACCCTGCACGAACAGGTCGAGCTGGCCGGCAACGCCCGAGGCCTGGGCTCGGGTCATTTGTTCAGCCTCACCGGCTTCAGCCGCCAGGACCAGAACCGTGAATACCTGATCGTCGGCACCCGCTATTACATTTCCCAGGAAAGCGGGGAAACCGGTGGCGGTGCGCCTTCGACACAGTTCGAAAGCAGCCTGACCTGCATCGACGCCCAACAAAGCTACCGCCCGCTGCCCAACACCCACCGCCCAATCGTCAAGGGCCCGCAGACCGCGTTGGTGGTGGGCCCCAAAGGCGAGGAAATCTGGACCGATCAGTTTGGCCGGGTGAAGGTGCATTTCTATTGGGACCGGCATGATCAGTCCAACGAAAACAGCTCGTGCTGGATTCGCGTGTCACAGTCCTGGGCCGGTAAAAACTGGGGCTCGATGCAGATCCCGCGGATCGGCCAGGAAGTCATCGTCAGCTTCCTCGAAGGCGACCCGGACCGGCCGATCATCACCGGCCGCGTCTACAACGCCGAACAGACCGTGCCCTACGACTTGCCGGAAAACGCCACCCAGAGCGGCATGAAAAGCCGTTCGAGCAAGGGTGGCACGCCGGCGAATTTCAACGAAATCCGCATGGAAGACAAAAAAGGCGCCGAGCAGTTGTACATCCATGCCGAGCGCAATCAGGACATCGTGGTCGAGGTCGATGAAAGCCACTCGGTGGGCCACGACCGCAACAAGAGCATCGGGCATGACGAGACGGTGACCATCGGCAACAACCGTCTGCGCATCGTCAAGCAGGAAGACATTCTGTCGGTGGGCCAGCGCAAGACCGACAGCATCAGCCAGAGCTACGTCATCGAAGTGGGCGAGAACCTGCGGCTGGTCTGTGGTGAAAGCATCCTGGAGCTCAATGCCAGCGGCCAGATCAATCTGACCGGCGTGCAAATCAGCTTCTATGCCAGCGGTGACGCCGAGATCAACACCGGCGGCGTACTGCACCTGAACAACGGTGGTGGCCCTGGCGCCACGCCTGACGGCCAGGGCGTCAAGGCCAGCATCGACGCCAACATCAATGCCGCATTCCCCAAGCCCAAGGGTTAACCACGAGATTTAGGCGCCATGACTTATCGCATCAATGAATTCCAGTTCCAACTGCCGGCAGGCGAGCTGCAAGACGCGACGATCAACATCCTCAAGTTCGCCGAACTGGGCACTTCGCTGATCGTCAGCCGCAGCTTGCTGGCCGACGGCGAAACCCTGCAAAGCAACTTCGACGACCAGCTCAAACGCCTGGAAAAACAAGTGCAGGATTTGCGTTTTCAACCGGGCGTCGCCGTGCGCCTGGGTGCCAACCAGGACGTCGAAGGCATCGAGTTGCGCAGCCAGTTCAACAAGGGCAACGACAAAGTCTTCCAGTACCAATTGGCGCTGGTGTTGCCCGGCACCCGCAAAATGCTCGCCCTGAGCTACGTGAAGGCCGAAAAACTCGGCGATGCCGAAGCCGCGCATTGGGCGACCATCAAGAATTCGCTGTTGTTCGACGTTCCGGCCTCATGAGCACCCTGCATGTCTGAGGCACTCTGAAGATGGAACAACTGGAAGACGATTACCCTGGCGATGCCGAATGGCAGGATTTCGTGGATTTGTATAACAAAGTCTATCTCGACGACGATGCCCGCACGCTGGCGAAAGCCTTGAATGGCAACCTCGATATGGCGGTCGTCCTCAACGGTAAAAGAGGGCTTGAGGAAGGATTGTGGTGGATCGAACAGCAAGTGCCCGCCCTCGGTAACATACGGCCAGCCGATTGCCTCAAGAATCAGAAGCTGATCAAACGCCTGAGAATGGCGCTGATGAGTATGCCGTAACCAACAAGGAGAACGGTGCAATGGAAGGCATACAATTGCGCAACAAGCGCAACGATTACGCAGCCGTCAGACGCTTGCGCCGGATGAACATCCCGCATGTCTGACGCACTCTGGGCCGCCCGGTTGGGCGATGCACTCGACCACACCTCGATGATGGCCGACATTCTTGGCGGCGTGCTTGAGGTGGCGGCGAACATTGCGATTACCGCGCTGGCCACCGCCGCCGTGGTCGCGGCCACCGGCATCACCGTCGCCACCGGCGGCCTCGGTTGCTTTCTGCTCGGTGCGGTAGTGGGCACCATCGTCGGTCTCGCCATGAGCAAGACCGGGGCCGACAAGGGTTTAAGCAACCTGTGCGAGAGTTTCAGCAATTCGCTGTTTCCGCCCACGGTGCAGGCGACGATTCTCACCGGTTCCACCAACACCCTGATCAACAGCATTCCCGCCGCCCGCGCCGCCGGGGCGATCCCGTCCCATGTCGCGCCGGCAGGCACCGAGCTGGAGGCACCCGAGCCCGAAGCCGAGCCCAGCTATCTGGACATGGCCGAGAGCTTCTTCTCCCAGATGTGGCGCCCCACCGTCGCCACCCCRGCGCCCGGTGCCGTGCCCAAGCCGCTGGACCTGGTCACCTGCATGAAGCATCCGCCGATGCCGCCGCAGTTTCTGGCCGAGGGCTCGGACAAAGTCACCATCAACGGCCAACCGGCCGTGCGCAGCGGCGACCGCACCACCTGCGATGCCAAGGTCGTATCGTCCGGGCTGATCTCATCGAACGTGACCATCGGTGGCGGTTCGGTGGTGGTACGCGAGATCCGCAGCGGCAAGACCCCGGGCGTGGGGCTGGCGGTCACCGCGTTGCTGATGCTCAAGGGCGGCAAAGGCAAATTCTTCAGCAAACTGCCGTGCATGCTGATCGGCGGCGCGACGTCGATGGCTGTCAGCAGCGCCATGAGCGCGATGGCCAACGCGGCCATGGGTTCGTCGAACCCGGTGCACGCCGCGACCGGGGCCAAGGTGCTGGGGGGGGACGCCTTCGATCTGGTGCAGGTCGAGCTGATTCATGAAGGCGGTCGCGTGGCTCGGGTGGAACGCCTGTACCCCGACCAACGTCGCGAAGTGCTCGTCAGCTATGGCTACGACGCAATGAGCAATCTGGCCGAGGTGCGCGACGCCACCGGCCAGGTGCAACGGCGCTTCAGCTACGACGCCGGGCGGCGGATGGTCGAGCACCAGCTGCCCACGGGGCTGCGGTGTTTCTATGAATGGGCGTTAGTTGAAGACCTTGAATGGCGCGTGGTCCGCCACTGGACCGACGAGGGCGATACTTACCGGTTCGACTATGACCTCGTCGCCGGTGTCACGCGCATCACCGATGGCTCGCAGCGCATCAGTACACGGCGCTGGAACAGCCAGCACCAGATCACCGAGTACACCGACAACCTCGGCCAGACCTGGCAGTTCGAGTGGAACGACGAACGCCAACTGCTCAGCGCCACCGACCCGCTGGGCGGGCGCTACGAATACAGCTACGACGACGCCGGCAACCTGATCGGCGAAACCGACCCGCTGGGCCGCAGTGACTCGACCCTATGGCTGGAACACTGGGCCTTGCCGCTGGTGGAAACCGATGCCGCCGGCAACAGTTGGCAATATCGCTACGATCAGCGCGGCAACTGCATCGCCGAGACCGATCCGCTGGGCCACATCACCCGCTACCGCTATGACACCCACGGCCAGGTCGTCGAGATCATCGACGCCACCGGCAAAAGCAAAAGGCTGCGCTGGAACCCGTTCGGCCAACTGGTCGAACACATCGATTGCTCGAGTTATCCGACGCGGTTCAGCTACGACAACCGGGGCTATCTGCAAACGATCACCGATGCCCTCGGCGAACGCACCCAATTCAGCTACGACGCCCAGGGGCGGTTGCTCAGCAGCCAGTTGCCGGACGGCCGCACCGAGCAATATCAGCGCGACGTCAGCGGCCAGCTGACCGGTTATACCGACCCGGCCGGGCACACCACGCTCTATCAACATAACCGTCGCGGCCAGGTACGCCAGCGCACCGACGCCCATGGTCGGCAGGTGCAGTTCGGGTACGACAGCTATGGGCGGCTGAACGCGCTGACCAATGAGAACGGTGAAAGTTATCGGTTCGCCTGGGATGCTGGAGACCGGCTGACCGAACAACAAGACCTCGACGGCAGCGCCAAGCGCTACACCTATGACCTGCTGGATAACGTCGCGGCGGTCACGGCRATTCCGGCACCTTACGGCAACGGCCTGGCCGTCGTCCCCGAAGCACCGCCGGCCCCCATCGTTCATCGCCTGGAACGCGACGCCGTTGGCCGGCTGATCGCCAAAGTCACCGACGATGGCCGCACCGACTACAGCTACGACCCGCTGGACCAGCTCACCGCCGTCACCTTCACCGACAACCACGGCAACGCACAAACCCTGAGCTTCGCCTACGACGCCCTCGGCCAGTTGCTCGCAGAACAAAGCACGGCCGGCAGCCTGCACCACCACTACGACGAACTCGGCAACCTGATCCAGACCCAACTACCCGACGGGCGCTGGCTCAATCGCCTGTACTACGGCAGCGGCCACCTGCACCAGATCAAMCTCGACGGCCAGGTCATCAGCGACTTCGAACGCGACCGCCTGCACCGCGAAGTGCTACGCACCCAGGGCCAGATCAGCACCCGCAGCGAATACGACCGTAGCGGCCGCTTGCGCTCACGCCAACGCCGTCACAGCAGCCAGCCATCACTGATGCCGGCAGCGGTGCAAAAACACTTCGAGTACGACCCCGCCGACAACCTGATCGGCAAACTCGACCAGCAACCCGCCGCGCAACACCGCCAACTGCTGCACTACGACGCCACCGGCCGCATCATCGCCAGCCAGGACAGCCTGCACGGCCAGCGCGAAACCTTCGCCTACGACGCCGCCGCCAACCTGCTGGACTCCCCGCAACCCGGTGCCGGGCTGGTGGTGCACAACAAACTGCTGACCTATCAGGACAAGCGTTATCGCTATGACGCGTTTGGCCGGATGATCGAAAAACGCAGCGCTAAACGGGGCCTGCAACGCTTCGCCTACGATGCCGAAAGCCGGTTGATTGAAGTGCGCAACGAAAACGGCAGCGTGGTCAGGATGACCTACGACCCGCTGGGCCGACGCATTGAAAAAACCGAGCACGACACCCACGGCTACCCACTCGGCGAAACCCGCTTCACCTGGGACGGCCTGCGCCTGTTGCAGGAACATCGCCATCAGCAGACCAGCCTYTACCTCTACGAAGACGAAG
>NZ_JBFTLU010000271.1:0-5996 GCF_056396605.1 Pseudomonas sp. 05T35 | reverse complement strand
GCTAACGACCCCGCACTGTCGCTCGATGCGTTGTGTGCCGGCGAAGGGGCGAGCATTGGCATAAGGCAACGTATGCAGGCTCCCGTGAATGGCGAGTCATCGACTCGGTCATCCACCGATTCTGAGTACATGATCGATCCCGATTATTTGTGTTCATTACTCATTCCACCCTCCGTAGAATCCCGTCACGGCATCCCCATCCGAGACGGAACCTCCATGCAAACCCCAACCACCCAACGCCCCCTCTGGCAAACCTACCTCCTGTTCCTGGCCCCCATGGTCCTGTCCAACTTCCTGCAATCCATGTCAGGCACGATCAACAGCATCTACATCGGCCAAATGCTCGGCACTCAAGCCCTGGCGGCGGTGTCCGGGATGTTCCCGATCGTGTTTTTCTTCATCGCGCTGGTTATCGGCCTTGGTGCGGGTGCCGGGGTGTTGATTGGTCAGGCGTGGGGCGCACGGGAGCCGCAGATGGTCAAGGCGATTGCCGGGACGACATTGCTGTTGGGGGCGATGATCGGCTTGGTGGCGGCGGTGGTGGGGAGTGTGTTGGCGCGGCCGGCGTTGCAGGGGTTGGGGACGCCGGCGGATGTGCTGGACGATGCGGTGGCGTATGCGCATGTGATGATGTGGACCTTGCCGTCGCTGTTGGTTTATGTGCTGTTTACCCAGTTGTTGCGTGGGGTCAGCGATACGCTGTCGCCACTGGTGGCGTTGCTGGTGTCGACGTGTATCGGGCTGGCGCTGACGCCGGCGTTGATTCGCGGTTGGTTCGGCTTGCCACAGATGGGCATTCAGAGTGCGGCGTTTGCCGGGTTGGCGGGTAACCTGTCGGCGATGGCCTGGCTGGCCTGGCGGTTGATTCGCAAGGGGCATCCGTTGGCGCCGGATCGGGCGTTTTTTGCGGCGATGCGGCTGAACCTGGAGATCCTCGGCAAAGTGCTGCGCATCGGCCTGCCCACGGGGTTGCAGATGGTGGTGCTGTCGCTGTCGGAGCTGGTGATTCTGGCGCTGGTCAACCAGCACGGTTCCCAGGCGACGGCGGCGTACGGGGCGGTGACGCAGATCGTCAATTACGTGCAATTCCCGGCGCTATCGATTGCGATCACGGCGTCGATCCTCGGCGCCCAGGCCATCGGGGCAGGGCGCATCGAGCGGATCGGGCTGATCCTGCGCACCGGGTTGTTGATCAATGTGTGGCTGACCGGTGGCCTCGTGGTGCTGGGTTATTTGCTGTCGCACTGGTTGCTGGGGTTGTTCCTCACCGATCCGTCCACCCAGGCCATGGCCGAACACCTGTTGCACATCATGCTCTGGAGCCTGCTGGTGTTCGGTTTCCAGGCGGTTATCGGCGGCATCATGCGCGCCAGCGGCACGGTGATGGTGCCGGTGGCGATTGCGATCGTGTGCGTGGTCGGGGTGCAGTTGCCGATGGCGTATGTACTGGACGCGCAGTTCGGATTGCAAGGGGTGTGGATGGCGTTTCCGCTGGCTTACCTGAGCATGCTGGCGTTGCAGACGGCGTATTACACAATGGTCTGGCAGCATCAGAAGATCGAGCGGTTGGTGTAGGTGGCTGCTACGCGCCACGCCCGGGAGAAGAGCCCGGGCATGGAGCTAAAGGAAAACAACCCACCTGGTGTCGATCAATGCCCGCCGACCACCAAGTGGCTGAACGGCACCACATACGCCTGCAACGTGACCAGCCCACCGACCAGTATCGCCAGCACGATGGAGTGGAAAAACACATAGCGCAGGATTTCCCCTTCATGCCCGTACCAGCGGGTGGCAGTGGAGGCCACCACGATCGACTGCGCGTCGACCATCTTGCCCATGACCCCGCCGGAACTGTTGGCCGCGGCCATCAATATCGGGCTGATGCCCAGCTGTTCCGAGGTCACTCGTTGCAAGCCGCCAAACAGCACGTTGGACGCCGTGTCCGAGCCGGTCAAGGCGACGCCGAGCCAGCCGAGCAGGGTGCCGAACATCGGGTAGAAGATTCCGGTGGCGGCGAAGGCCAGGCCCATGGTCGCGTCCAGACCGGAATAGCGGGTGATGAAGCCGAGGGCGAGCATGGCCGCGATGGTGGTCAGCGAATAACGCACCACCCACAGCGTTCGCAGGTATTGGCTCACCAGTTGCGGGATCGAATAACCCATCAGCAGTCCGCCGAAGATCGCCGCCAGCAAGATGCCGCTACCCGTGCTGGTGAGCCAGGTGAATTTATAGATGGCTTCCTCAGGTTTCGGTTGCGGCACCACGGGCGGAACTTTCTCGACCTGCAAGTGCAGGGTGGTGAAGGTCAGGGCCGGTGCGAAGATCGGGTTCGCCTCGCTCACTGGCTTACCCTGGGGGTCGAGCTTGGCCGAGTGGGTTTGCGGGTCCATGGCTGGACGGATGTCGAACATGTTTTTGAAGCCTTGAGTGCCCCACGCAAAGACGAAAACCGTGAGGATGATCCAGGGCATCCACGCACGCATGACGGTGGGTCGGGCATCGCTGGCAAAGGTTGCACTGGCCGCCGTTTTTTCGTCTGGCGATTCCTCAACTTTTGAGTCGTCGACTCGCCCCGACAAGGCCGCGGAGGTGTGCACGCGGGCGGGTTTCCAGACCTTGAGAAAACCGGTCAGGCAAGCCATGGAAATCAGTGCGGCAATCACGTCCACCAACATCGGCCCATGGTAGTTGGACACGAAGAACTGCGGCACCGCGAAGCTGACCCCGGCCACCAGAATCGCCGGCCAGATTTCCAGCATCTTGCGCCAACCGGCGAAGGCCCAGATCAACCAGAACGGCACGAGCACCGAGAAGAACGGCAACTGCCGGCCGACCATCATCGACAGTTGCATTTCATCCAGCCCGGTGACCTTGGCCAAAGTGATGATGGGGGTGCCCAAGGCCCCGAACGCCACTGGCGCGGTGTTGGCGATCAACGCCAGGCCGGACGCGGCCAGGGGCGAGAAACCCAGCCCGATCAGAATGGCCCCGGTTACCGCCACCGGCGTACCAAACCCGGCCGCGCCTTCGAAGAACGCGCCGAAGCAAAAGGCGATCAGCAGCAATTGCAGGCGGCGATCGTCGGTAATGCGCGCCAGGGAATCCTGCAGGACTTTGAACGAGCCGTTCTCAGTGGTCAGCCGATGCAGATAAATGATGTTGAGCACGATCCAGCCAATCGGAACCAGACCCGTCGCGGCACCCAGGAGAGCGGCGGAACCGGCCATATTCGCCGGCATGCCGAAGGCGAAGATGGCGATCAGCAAGGCGGTGCTCAGGGCCAGCAAGGCCGCGATATGCGCCTTGAGATGGAAGAACGCCAGGGACGTGAGCATCACCACCACCGGTAACGCCGCCATGAGGGTCGAGACCAGCGGGTTACCGAAGGGATCGTAGACTTGCTGCCAGACCATGTTCCACCTCTGCTACTTATTGTTGGCAGTGCAGGCCCCGAGAGGGGGAGGTGAAATTGAGTATAGGTGGCATTACGCGGCGGGCTGGCCGGCCTGCGTTTGGCGGCATGCGCTCGAATGAACGTCGTCACTGCCCGTTGATGCTAGACAGAGAGACTGTGTGAAGCTTTCTCCAGCGTTTTCCACAGTTCCAGCATGGTCGGATTCTGATTGGCTTTCGAACAGTACGAGCGGATTTCCAGCTGAGCGCTCCACTCGTTGCCACCGGCCCTGACGAGTTGCCCACGTTCCAGTGCTTCCGTCACAGCACTTTCGGGCAACCACGCCACGCCGTAGCCCTCGATTGCCATCCGCATGAGCAGCATCGCCATATCGGCTTCATAGCAACGGGAAAGTACGCAGGGAACAGGGGCGTTCTTGATGACGATATCGGCAACGCGCGCCAAAAAAGTCGTGGTGGTATAGGCCAGGTGCGGGACGGGTTTTCCGGTTTTCCCAGGCAGCCGGTGCAGCGGTTCACCCCGACGATTCGGGGCGCAGAGGGGGATGAACGAGTCGTGCCCCAAGGTCAGGCTGACGAATTTTTCGACATCCAGCAGGATCGGCGCTTGAGGGTGATGGTAGACGATCATCAGATCGCAGTTTCCCTCGGCCAGTGCGATGACCGCGTCATGGATATTGGCCGCCACCACACGTGCGTTGAAATGCGCATTGTGCTGTTGAAAGCGGGTCAACCATTTGGGCAGGAAGGTCATCGACAGGCTGTGCCCGGCAGTGACCTGAATGGAACGCCCAGGCATTCGTTCCTCTTGCCTGAGCGCTGAACGCAATTCAAGCAAGGCAGCCAGGGCTTCTCGCCCTTGTTCGCAAAAGGTACGGCCTGCCAGCGTCAATTGAATCGGGTAGGTGCCCCGATCGACCAGTTCGACACCCACCCAATCCTCCAAAGAGCGAATCCGTCTAGACAACGCCGATTGGGTCACACATCGAATCTCGGCCGCCCGGGAGAAGTTCTTGCACTCAGCGATTGCCAATAGATCGTCTAACCACTTGATTTGCATGACGCCGCCTCCAGCTGTGCTGCGCAAAATTCTACGCCTCTGATACCGGGTATTCGCGACATTTCACAAACTATTCCAAAACCGCATCGGGATATGGCGATTACTCATCATCTGCCTATCGCGCTCTTCATAGAATCGATCATGCCCCCCGCCGCAGCACAGCACCCGGGCATTTCGATCCTTTCTCCTGCCAAGCAAAAAACCAATAACACGACTTGAGGAAAACACCGTGAAGAACAACAGACTCCCTCGGCATATCGCCTACGCCATCGCATTGGGCGTGCTCGTTGGCTGGCTTTGCCACCATTTCGCAGCAGACGCCAAGTCTTCGAAAGAAATCGCTACCTACTTCTCGATGGTCACCGACATCTTTCTTCGCATGATCAAAATGATCATCGCGCCACTGGTGTTTGCGACGCTGGTTGGCGGTATCGCCAGCATGGGCAGTTCGAGATCCGTGGKGCGCATCGGCACCCGGGCGATGGCCTGGTTCATCACCGCATCGGTGGTTTCACTGTTCATTGGCATGCTACTGGTGAACGTGTTCCAGCCGGGTGCCGGGCTCGATCTGCAAGCCAGCCAGGTGGGCGCCACACCGTTGGCGGTGAACACCGGTGATTTCAGTCTCAAGGTGTTTATCAGTCACGTGTTCCCGCGCAGCATTGCCGAGGCGATGGCCAATAACGAGATCTTGCAGATTGTCGTGTTCTCGCTGTTTTTCGGTTTTGCCCTGGCCGCAGTGAAAAAAGCGGGTTTCACGCAGATCACCCAGGGTGTGGATGAGCTGGCCAAGGTGATGTTCAAGATCACCGACTATGTCATGGCCTTTGCGCCCATCGGCGTGTTCGCCGCTATCGCGTCCGCGATCACCACTGAAGGGCTTGGCTTGTTGCTGGACTACAGCAAGCTGATCGCCGAGTTCTACCTGGGTATCGCTATCCTCTGGGCGGTGCTGTTCGGTGCAGGTTATCTGTTTCTCGGTCGTTCGGTTTTTACCTTGGGGAAGTTGATCAAGGAACCGATCCTGTTGGCGTTTTCCACGGCGAGCAGCGAATCCGCCTACCCGAAAACCATGGAAGCCCTGGAGAAGTTCGGCGCTCCGAAGCGGGTGTCCAGCTTTGTGCTGCCGTTGGGGTATTCGTTCAACCTCGACGGTTCGATGATGTACCAGGCGTTTGCAATCATGTTCATCGCCCAGGCCTATAACGTTGAGCTGAGCTTTACCCAGCAACTGCTGATATTGCTGACCTTGATGGTGACGAGCAAAGGCATGGCCGGTGTCGCAAGAGCTTCGGTTGTGGTGGTGGCGGCAACGTTGCCGATGTTCAACCTTCCTGAAGCGGGGATTTTGTTGATTCTCGGTATCGACCAATTCCTTGATATGGCCAGGACCGCGACCAATGTCGTGGGTAACAGCATCGCCACGGCTGTGGTCGCGAAATCGGAGCCGGCCGAGGAGGTTGATGAAGCAGCGCCGGCCATCCAGGCGTCAACAGCACCCAGAGCTTCCTCGGTTGCAGTG
>NZ_JBFTLU010000270.1:0-7087 GCF_056396605.1 Pseudomonas sp. 05T35 | reverse complement strand
TCTTCTTCCTGTGGTTCCCGGCAGGTCTGGTGCTGTACTGGGTTGTGAACAACTGCCTGTCCATCACCCAACAGTGGTACATCACGCGTAAGATTGAAGCGGCTACCAAAAAAGCGGCTGCATAACTTACTCTGTGGATAACCACTCAAAACGCCCCCTAGTGGGGCGTTTTGCTATCTGTCATTTTTATCTGGATATCGAATCATGAGCGCTCCTCGTGAAACCATCGCCGCCGTCGCCACCGCTCAAGGCCGTGGTGGTGTCGGTATCGTCCGTATTTCCGGACCGTTGGCGAGTGTTGCGGCGAAAGCCATCAGCGGTCGCGAACTGAAACCGCGGTTCGCCCATTACGGCCCGTTTCTCAGTGAAAACGAGGAAGTGCTGGACGAAGGCATCGCCTTGTATTTTCCGGGACCTAATTCATTCACCGGCGAAGATGTGCTGGAACTCCAGGGCCATGGCGGTCCGATCGTTCTGGATATGTTGCTGCAGCGCTGCCTGCAATTGGGTTGCCGTCTGGCCCGGCCGGGTGAATTCAGCGAACGCGCGTTCCTCAACGACAAACTCGACCTGACCCAGGCCGAAGCCATCGCCGATTTGATCGAAGCAAGTTCTGCACAAGCTGCTCGTAACGCTTTGCGTTCGTTGCAAGGCGCATTTTCGCAGCGTGTGCATAACCTCACCGAGCAACTGATTGCATTGCGGATCTACGTTGAGGCGGCAATCGACTTTCCTGAAGAAGAAATCGACTTCCTTGCCGATGGCCACGTGCTGAAGATGCTCGATGCGGTGCGCGATGAGTTATCCACCGTATTGCGTGAAGCCGGGCAGGGCGCGTTGCTGCGTGACGGCATGACCGTGGTGATTGCCGGTCGTCCCAACGCCGGCAAATCCAGCCTGCTCAATGCATTGGCCGGCCGTGAAGCGGCGATTGTTACCGAGATTGCCGGTACGACCCGGGACATCCTGCGCGAACATATCCACATCGATGGTATGCCTCTGCATGTGGTCGACACGGCTGGCTTGCGCGACACCGAAGACCAGGTCGAGAAAATCGGTGTGGAACGGGCATTGAAAGCCATCAGCGAGGCGACCATCAGCTTGAGCGCCAAGTCTGCTGGCGAAGGCCTGGAACTGCTGCGTGACCATCTCAAGGCCTGCATGGGCTATGAGCAAACCTCGGAAAGCAGCTTCAGCGCCCGTCGGCGCCACCTGGAAGCTCTGCGCCATGCCAGTGCTTCACTCGAACATGGTCGCGCGCAGCTGACCCTGGCCGGTGCCGGAGAGCTGTTGGCTGAAGATTTGCGTCAGGCACAGCAGTCGTTGGGTGAAATTACCGGCGAATTCAGCTCCGACGACCTGTTGGGCAGGATCTTTTCCAGCTTCTGTATCGGTAAATAACCTCACCTCTCCCTCCGTAGGAGCCGAGCTTGCTCGCGAGGCGGCGTGTCTGACACACCGTATTGCTTAAATCGCAGGCAAGCCAGCTCCCACAAGTCTGTGTATCCCCCGCATTTTTCGCATCGCCGAGCGGCATCGATCGCTTCGGTCGTTTCCCCGAGGGCGGAATTTGCCCCCATTCAGCGCTTTTCTGTGGATTAAGCCTTGTGAATAACTGCCACTGAGCACGGTTGATAACAGGGCCTCAAAACTGAGGAAAACCACATCTGTGGATAACCACCCCATTCATCCACAGGCTTACACCGGTTATCCAAGGGCCTCCTTGGCACATGACCACAGGCTTTCATTCATCTGTACACATTGAAAATAAAGGGCTGTATAGATCTATCCACAGAAAGGATGCTCTATAGAAATAAACATAAAAACAAAGATTTAATAAATTTCTTTCTTTTTAATTTCTATTGTTCGTGACTTACCCACAGCTGGTTAAATTTTGTGCAAAGGGTTCTTTAGGAAGGGCGAAGTCCCTATACTTGTCGATCAGGTCCGAAAACCTGAGCTCAAACTATTCCTGATTACCTAACTGAAGCAGGCACGAGGTGCGTGGTGGATTTCCCTTCCCGTTTTGAAGTGATCGTCATCGGCGGCGGTCATGCCGGTACCGAGGCAGCACTTGCATCAGCACGTATGGGGGCAARAACCCTGTTGCTGACGCATAACGTGGAAACCCTCGGAGCAATGAGCTGCAACCCCGCGATTGGCGGGATCGGCAAGAGCCATCTGGTCAAGGAAATCGATGCCCTTGGCGGTGCGATGGCCATGGCTACCGATAAAGGTGGTATTCAATTTCGCGTCTTGAACAGCCGCAAAGGCCCAGCCGTGCGCGCTACTCGCGCCCAGGCCGACCGCGTTCTGTACAAGGCCGCTGTGCGCGAGATTCTCGAGAACCAGCCGAACCTGTGGATATTTCAACAGGCGGCCGACGACCTGATCGTCGAACAGGAACAAGTGCGTGGTGTTGTCACCCAAATGGGCCTGCGGTTCTTCGCGGATTCCGTGGTGTTGACCACCGGCACGTTCCTCGGTGGACTTATCCACATCGGTTTGCAGAATTTTTCCGGCGGTCGCGCCGGTGATCCACCATCGATCGCACTGGCTCACCGTCTGCGTGAACTGCCATTGCGTGTGGGTCGTTTGAAAACCGGTACTCCGCCGCGTATCGACGGCCGCTCTGTGGATTTCTCGGTGATGACCGAGCAACCGGGCGATACGCCGATCCCGGTGATGTCGTTCATGGGCAACAAGGAACAGCATCCACAGCAGGTCAGTTGCTGGATTACCCATACGAATGCGCGTACCCACGAAATCATTGCCGCGAACCTCGACCGTTCGCCTATGTATTCCGCTGCCGGTGAGATCGAAGGCATCGGCCCGCGTTACTGCCCGTCGATCGAAGACAAGATTCACCGTTTTGCCGACAAGGAAAGCCATCAGGTCTTCATCGAACCGGAAGGTTTGACCACCCACGAGCTGTACCCGAACGGGATATCCACATCCTTGCCGTTCGACGTGCAATTGCAGATCGTGCAGTCGATTCGCGGCATGGAAAACGCCCATATCGTTCGCCCGGGCTACGCAATCGAGTACGACTACTTCGATCCGCGCGACCTGAAGTACAGCCTCGAAACCAAAGTCATCGGTGGTCTGTTCTTCGCCGGGCAAATCAACGGCACCACCGGTTACGAAGAAGCCGGCGCCCAAGGTTTGCTCGCCGGGGCCAACGCAGCATTGCGTGCCCAGGGCAAAGACAGCTGGTGCCCGCGTCGCGATGAAGCGTACATCGGCGTATTGGYCGACGACCTGATTACCCTGGGGACCCAGGAACCGTATCGGATGTTCACGTCCCGTGCCGAATACCGTTTGATCCTGCGCGAAGACAACGCCGACCTGCGCTTGACCGAAAAAGGTCGCGAACTGGGTCTGGTGGACGACGTGCGCTGGGCAGCTTTCTGCAAAAAACGCGAAAGCATCGAACTGGAAGAGCAGCGCCTGAAAAGCACCTGGGTTCGCCCCGGTACGGAACAGGGCGATGCGATTGCCGAAAAGTTCGGCACGCCGCTGACCCACGAATACAACTTGCTGAACCTGCTGACCCGTCCGGAAATCGACTACGCTGGTCTGATCTCGGTGACCGGCGCCGGTGCAGAAGATCCACAGGTCGCCGAGCAGGTCGAAATCAAGACCAAATACGCCGGTTACATCGACCGCCAGCAAGATGAAATTGCTCGCCTGCGGGCCAGTGAAGACACCAAATTGCCTGTGGATATCGACTACACGAACATTTCCGGTCTCTCCAAAGAGATCCAGAGCAAGCTCGGCGCGACCCGTCCAGAGACCCTGGGCCAGGCTTCGCGGATTCCGGGCGTGACCCCGGCAGCGATTTCGCTGTTGATGATTCATTTGAAAAAACGCGGCGCGGGCCGTCAGTTGGAGCAAAGCGCTTGAGTTCGTTGGTCACCTCGCAACATGCCGAAGAGTTATCCACAGGTGCTCGCCAGCTCGGTGTGAACCTGACAGAAACCCAGCACGCGCAGCTGCTGGGTTATCTGGCCCTGTTGATCAAATGGAACAAGGCTTACAACCTGACCGCCGTGCGTGATCCGGACGAAATGGTTTCGCGGCACCTGCTCGACAGCCTGAGCGTGATGTCCTTCATCGAAAACGGTCGCTGGCTGGATGTTGGCAGTGGCGGCGGCATGCCGGGTATTCCACTGGCGATCCTGTTTCCCGAGTCGCAAGTGACGTGCCTGGACAGCAACGGCAAGAAAACCCGCTTCCTGACTCAGGTCAAACTCGAACTCAAACTGGATAACCTGCAAGTTATCCACAGTCGCGTCGAAGCCTTCACGCCTGAACTGCCGTTCAACGGGATTATTTCCCGGGCATTCAGCAGCATGGAGAACTTCAGTAACTGGACTCGCCACTTGGGCGATAGCGATACGCGTTGGCTGGCAATGAAGGGCGTTCATCCGGCCGATGAGCTGGTAGCATTGCCGGCAGACTTCCACCTCGATAGCGAACACGCCCTGGCCGTACCCGGTTGCCAAGGCCAACGCCATCTGCTGATACTGCGCCGCACGGCATGATTGGGAACACAAGCAAGAATGGCTAAGGTATTCGCGATAGCGAACCAAAAGGGTGGTGTGGGCAAGACCACCACCTGCATCAACCTCGCAGCATCCCTGGTCGCGACCAAGCGTCGGGTGTTGTTGATCGATCTTGATCCACAGGGCAACGCCACCATGGGTAGCGGTGTGGATAAACACGGTCTGGAAAATTCGGTCTACGACCTGTTGATCGGCGAGTGCGACCTGGCCCAGGCCATGCACTTCTCCGAACACGGTGGTTACCAGTTGTTGCCGGCCAACCGCGATTTGACCGCGGCTGAAGTCGTTCTGCTGGAAATGCAGATGAAGGAAAGCCGTCTGCGCAGTGCTTTGGCGCCAATCCGTGAGAACTACGATTACATTTTGATCGACTGCCCACCGTCGCTGTCGATGCTCACGCTCAATGCTCTGGTTGCCTCCGACGGGGTAATTATCCCCATGCAGTGCGAGTATTTCGCGCTCGAAGGGTTGAGCGACCTTGTGGATAACATCAAGCGTATCGCTGAGCTGCTGAACCCGAACCTGAAAATCGAAGGCTTGCTGCGGACCATGTATGACCCGCGCCTGAGCCTGATGAACGACGTGTCGGCACAGCTCAAGGAACACTTCGGCGAGCAACTGTACGACACCGTGATACCGCGCAACATCCGTCTGGCCGAAGCGCCAAGTTATGGCATGCCGGCGTTGGCCTATGACAAACAATCCCGTGGCGCATTGGCCTATCTGGCCCTGGCGGGCGAGATGGTTCGTCGTCAACGCAAAAATTCACGCATTGCCGCTGCTCAGGCAACTTAAGGAATCCCCATGGCCGTCAAGAAACGAGGTCTCGGACGTGGACTGGATGCACTGCTGAGTGGTCCGACTGTCAGTTCGCTTGAAGAGCAAGCGGTGCAGGCCGATCAGCGTGAGCTACAGCACCTGCCGCTGGACCTGATCCAGCGTGGCAAGTACCAGCCGCGTCGCGACATGGACCCCCAGGCGCTGGAAGAACTGGCGCAGTCGATCAAGGCTCAAGGCGTGATGCAGCCGATCGTGGTTCGCCCGATCGGTGCCGGCCGCTTTGAAATCATCGCCGGCGAGCGCCGCTGGCGCGCCAGCCAGCAGGCTGGCCAGGAAACCATCCCGGCGATGGTGCGCGATGTACCGGATGAAACCGCAATCGCCATGGCGTTGATCGAGAACATCCAGCGCGAAGACCTCAATCCGATCGAGGAAGCGGTCGCCCTGCAGCGTCTGCAGCAGGAATTCCAGCTGACTCAGCAGCAAGTCGCCGAGGCGGTGGGCAAATCCCGCGTGACCGTAGCCAACTTGTTGCGCCTGATTGCATTGCCTGAAGTCATCAAGACCATGCTGTCCCACGGCGACCTGGAAATGGGTCATGCCCGTGCTTTGCTCGGTTTGCCGGAAAATCAACAGGTCGAGGGGGCGCGACATGTTGTCGCACGTGGCCTCACCGTGCGCCAGACCGAGGCACTGGTTCGCCAGTGGTTGAGTGGTAAACCGGCGCCTGCCGAACCCTCGAAACCTGACCCGGATATCGCTCGTCTCGAACAGCGCCTGGCAGAGCGCCTAGGCTCTGCGGTGCAGATCCGCCACGGGAAGAAGGGCAAAGGGCAGTTGGTGATTGGCTACAACTCCCTCGATGAGCTTCAAGGCGTTCTCGCACATATCCGCTGAAACATTTCCTCATGTAGCGCGATGTTCGAAATCACTACCTGACAGTTGAATAGGGGCTGAACCGCCCCTATACTCTGCGCGCATTTTGTCGGCACAAATTATGCCAAGTTATTGAATTCTGGCAGCCGACCTTTGAGGAGCAAAAGTGATGGAAACCCGCACGCCAAACCGCTTGCCGTTCCATCGCTTGGCGGTTTTTCCCGTGTTATTGGCACAATTTGTCGTTTTGCTGCTTGCCGCTTTGGCGCTCTGGCGATGGCATGGAGTCGTAGCCGGATACTCAGGACTCTGCGGAGGCCTGATAGCCTTGCTTCCCAATGTTTATTTCGCTCACAGGGCATTTCGGTTTTCCGGCGCCCGAGCAGCTCAAGCCATCGTCCGGTCTTTTTATGCCGGTGAGGCGGGCAAACTGATTTTGACGGCAGTGCTCTTTGCATTGACGTTCGCAGGTGTGAAGCCACTGGCGCCGCTAGCTGTATTCGGCGTCTTCGTGCTGACCCAACTGGTCAGCTGGTTCGCTCCCCTGCTGATGAGAACAAGACTTTCGAGACCTTAGGGCGTTTGAGGCAACCATGGCAGCAGAATCCGCTTCGGGCTATATCCAGCACCACTTGCAAAACCTGACCTTCGGTCAGCTACCTACCGGCGGCTGGGGCTTTGCCCACACCGCAGCAGAAGCCAAGGCGATGGGCTTCTGGGCTTTCCACGTCGATACCCTCGGCTGGTCGGTCGCGTTGGGGCTGATCTTCGTTCTTCTTTTCCGCATGGCGGCGAAGAAGGCGACTTCCGGCGTACCAGGTGCCTTGCAGAACTTCGTTGAAGTATTGGTCGAATTCGTCGAC
>NZ_JBFTLU010000269.1:0-9184 GCF_056396605.1 Pseudomonas sp. 05T35 | reverse complement strand
ACCTGGAAGGGCTGATGCAGCAAGCCGAGCCTCAGGTGCCATCAGAAGAGGTTCGTGCGCTGGCATCCGAGGCCCTGTCACAGATCGATGTTGCCTTGCATAACAAGCCACTCAAGGCCCGCGAAGCATTGCTGCTGTGCAAGTTGCATGGCATGGGCCACCGGGATATCGCGGCCGAGTTGAAGGTGTCGGTGTCCTCCGTCGAGAAATACATCGCTGCGGGCCTTCGGGCCTGTCACCCATTCGCATCGGGGGCGGGCCTGTGATCGATCGTTCGGTTCACGACGGCGAACGGATTAATCCGCATTTCGATTGAGGATTTTGCGTCGCCGTTCGGAATAAAGGTACGCAACGCGCAAAACGCTCGAACACAAAGGAAGTCAGGCATGCCTTCAGGCTGTCACCAGTGGTTATTCAGGAGAGCTCATGAGTGATAAAGACCAACCCGCCGCCGGCTCGGTATCCCGGGTACTGAAACCCGTACGCGGCCGGCTGATTGTCGCCGCGGTACTGGCCGCAATCGGGACCATGCTGACGATGGTGCCACTGGCCGGCATCGCCCATATCGCACAGCTCTCGATGGGGCAGGCCGAGGTCGCTACCGGCTGGGTCCAGATGCAGAGTCAGGTCTGGCAGGTTGTCAGCGTCAGCCTGGTGTGCCTGTTCCTCGGTATGACGTTGATTTCGGCGGGCGAGATGATCGCGCACCTGGCCGACAATCACATCACCGGCCATTTGCGTCTGGCGATTACTCGTCGACTGGCCAAGGTGCCGCTGGGTTGGTTTACCAGTCGGGCTTCGGGTGAAGTCAAACAGGCCATGCAGGATGATATCGGTACGCTGCACAGCCTGACTGCGCATTTCTTTACCACGCTGGGCCGCACCGTGGGGGCGATCCTCATCGCCATCCTGTACCTGTTTGCCATGGACTGGCGCATGGCGATTGTCTCCCTGCTGCCATTCCCGCTGTTTTTCCTGTTTTTCTCCAGAGCGACCAAGGCCAGTGGGGCGAACATGCAATCGTTCGGTGCCGGTATGGCACGTATCAACAACGCAGTGGTCGAGTTCGTCAACGGCATTCCCGTGGTCAAGGCCTTCGGTGTCGAGGGCAAGGCCCATGGCAGCTACCGTGAGGCGGTGGATGCCTTCGCCGAAGCGTTCACCGACTTCACTCGGCCGCTGGTCAGCGCGATGGCCAACGCCCATGCCATGGTTACCCCGGTTGCGGTGCTCGGAGTGGTGCTGGCCTTTGGCACTTTGTTGGTGAGCCTGGGCTGGATCACACCGGTCGAGGTGTTGCCCTTCGCCTTGGTGGCGCCGGGCATCTGCGCGCCACTGCTGCTGTTGAGTTACATCACCCACGACCTGAACAATGCTACCGCCGCTGCCCAGCGTGTGCATGGGCTACTGGAAACGCCGGTACTGGAAACCCTGGCGGGCGAATCACGGCAGTTGCCTGAAAATGCCGAAATTCGCGTCGAGCAGCTCGGCTATAGCTACGACGGCCAGAACCCGGTGCTCAAGGACATTGGCTTCACCCTCAAGCCCGGCACCGTGACCGCGATTGTCGGTGCTTCCGGCTCCGGCAAGTCGACATTGGCACGCCTGCTGCTGCGCTTCTTCGATCCGACTGAAGGGCGCATTACGCTGGGCGGCGTCGACATCCGGCAGATCGAGAGCGCGCAGTTGTACCGGCGCATCGGTTTTGTGTTGCAGGAAGTGCGTCTTATCCATGCCAGCCTGCGCGACAACATTGCCTTGGGCAGGCCATCGGCCAGCCAGCAGGAAATCGAAGACGCAGCGCGCACCGCGAATATTCACGAGCGTATCCTCGCCTTGCCGCGCGGTTATGACTCGGTGATCGGTGAGGATGTGCAGCTCTCCGGCGGCGAGTTACAGCGCGTGAGTATCGCCCGCGCCGTGTTGCTCGACCCGCCGGTGCTGGTGCTTGATGAAGCCACGGCGGCAGCCGATGCCGAGAACGAGGTGAAGCTCCAGCAAGCGCTATCGCGATTCGCCCGGGGCCGCACCTTGATGGTGATCGCTCACCGTCTTGATACGGTGATGCACGCCGACCGGATCATTCTGATCGACAACGGTACGATTTGTGAGCAGGGACGTCATCACGAACTGCTCGCCCGCAAAGGCCGCTACGCCCGACTGTGGGCGCTGGGCGGCTACGAACAGGCCAAGGAACAGGCGGTGCCGTCATGCTGAGAACCTTTATTCAACTGTTGGGTGAAGACGCCCCGGTGCTGCGGCGCTATCTCTATATGACGCTGGTCTACGGCCTGCTCTGCGGGCTGACGATTGTCACCCTGGTGCCGATACTCACCAGCTTGCTGGGCAGTGAAACGCGCGCAGCGGGGCAATGGTTGATCGCGCTGGTGATCGGCATGGTGATCTGCTGGGCGCTACGACGTACCGTGGAGAAAGCCGGTATCCGAGTCGGCATCGCGGTTCTCCAGCGGGGCCGCCATCGGCTCGGCGACCACGTGGCGCGTTTGCCGGTGGGTTGGTTCAGCGCGCAAAACACCGCGCGGCTAAACCATGTGGCGTCCCAGGGCATGATGGAAATGGCGCRGCTTCCCGCCCACGTTTTCACGCCGCTGATGACCGGCGTGATCACGCCGGTAGTGATCCTGATTGCACTGTTCGCTTTGCACTGGCAGATGGGCCTGATCGCGCTGGTGACGCTGCCAATCCTGCTGGGGGTCTTTGTGTTGACCGCTCGCTTGGGGCAGCGTGCCGATCAGGACTTCCAGTACAACGCTGCCCACACCAGCCAGCGCATGGTCGAGTTCGCCCAGGCGCAATCGGTACTGCGGGCGTTCAATGGCGAGGACGGTGGTACCCGGTTTCTTGAACAGGCCATCGGGCGCCAGCAGCGCTCCGCGAGACGGTTGATTCACGTCTCGGCGATGTCGGTGGTGTTCAATGCCTGGGCTGTACAGGCGAGCTTCGCCGCCTTGTTGGTGGCCGCCACGCTATGGCTGGCTGAGCTGTTGGGCGCAAGCCTGGAGGCGGGAAACGTCATCTCGGTCATTGTTTCACTGCTGCTGGTCAGCCGCTTTATCGATCCGTTGTTGGAAGTGGCCGGCTATAGCGAGGTGTTGCGTGGCGCGCGAGGCCAGTTGGGAGCCGTGCGTGAGATTTTTGCGGTCAAGCCGTTGCCTGAACCGGCCTGGATACCCCGGTGGGCGAGGGCGGCGCCCGATTGTCCGGCGGCGAACGCCAGCGGATTTCTATCGCCCGCGCGCTGATCAAGGATGCACCGATTCTGTTGGTCGATGAGGCCACTGCTGCGCTCGATGCCGAAAACCAGGCTGCTATTGCCGAGGCACTGGCGCGCTTGCGTGGTACGCGTACGCTGATCGTCATCGCGCACCAGCTCTCGACGGTGGCCATGGCCGATCAGATTCTGGTGCTCGATAATGGCCGGATCAGCGAGCAAGGTTCCCACGCGCAATTGAGTGCCAAGCCAGGGCTCTACGCGCACTTTCTCGCTCAGCGCCGGGCCGCAAAGGGCTGGCGGATTGCCGGGGCGTTTGGCAGTGAGGACGATTCTTGAGTCGTGCAACCTTACTGCTCCTGTTTGTTGTGCTCTGTTGCCTTTCGCTGATGGTGGGAGTCAAGCAAGTCTCCTGGACGGAACTTTTCACCTTTTCCGAAGATGCCTGGCTGACACTGACCGCCAGCCGCCTTCCGCGTCTCGCGGCCCTGATACTCACCGGGGTAGGGCTGGCCGTCTGTGGCGTGATCCTGCAGCAGATTGTGCGTAACCGGTTCGTCGAGCCCGCCACGTCCGGTGGGCTGGATGCGGCAAAGCTGGGCATTCTGATTTCACTGACGGTAGCCCCCGCCGCGGGGACTGCCGGCAGGATGCTGTTTGCCCTGGCGTTCTGTTTTGCCGCGAGCCTGATCTATATCGCGATCATCCGCCGTATCAAGTTCAAGAACACGGTGATGGTCCCGGTCATAGGCCTGATGTATGGCGGCGTGTTGAGCGCCGTCGCCGAGTTCTACGCCTACCGTCATAACATCTTGCAGAGCATGCAGGGCTGGATGCTCGGTGACTTCTCGAAAATCGTGCAGGGCAATTACGAGATCATCTATCTGATCCTGCCGATCGTCGTGCTCACCTACCTGTATGCGCACCGGTTTACCGTACTGGGAATGGGTGAGGGCATGGCCAGCAGTCTGGGCCTGAACTACGCGGCCAATGCGGCGGTAGGCCTGATGCTCGTGGCGGTCACCGTTTCCGCCACGGTTATCACGGTGGGGGCGATCCCCTTTGTCGGACTGGTGATTCCCAACCTGGTGGCGCTGCACTACGGCGAAAACCTGGAGCGAACATTGCCCATCGTCGCCTTGTGCGGCGCGTCGTTGTTATTGGCCTGCGACATCCTTGGCCGCCTGCTGATCTACCCCTTCGAAGTGCCTATCGGCCTCACCGCCGGCAGTGTGGGCGGCCTGTTATTTCTCGTGCTGCTCATCAGGAAGTACACATGAGGCGCGTGGCTACCCGTTATGGTCTCTGGCTGCTGGTTCTGGCGCTGGCGATCGGGTTCCTGTTGTTGGGCTCCGGTTTCGACTTCGACTACGTCATTCCCAAGCGACTGACCCGTTTGGCGGCGATGGGCATTGCCGGGGTGTGCATTGCCTATTCATCGGTGATTTTCCAGACCATCGCCGGCAACCGGATACTGACGCCGGCGATCATGGGGTATGAGGCGATCTACCTGCTGTTCCAGGCACTGCTGATCCTGCTGCTGGGCACCCAGAGCCTGGTGTTGCTGGGGCGTAACGGTAACGTCCTGTTGTCGGTCCTGCTGATGCTCGGCTATTCATGGTTTATTCATCGGTGGCTGTTCCGTGACGGGAGCAACAACGTGTACCTGTTGCTCCTGTTGGGACTGGTACTGAGCATGGTGATGGGGACGTTTACCCAATTCATCCAGCTGAAGATAAGCCCCGGAGAATTCTCGATTTTCCAAGGATTCAACTACGCCTCCTTCAACAAGGCGCAACCTGGGCAAGTGATCTATTCGGGCATGCTGGTCGCGGTGGTGTGCGGCATCGCCCAACGAACCCTGYCGGTGCTCGATGTGCTTTCCCTGGGGCGTGACCAGGCCATTTCCCTGGGGGTCGATTACCCGCGCAGCGTGCGCCTTCAACTGGCACTTATTGCCATTCTGGTGGCGATCTCGACGAGCCTCGTCGGGCCGACGGCATTCATGGGCGTGTTCGTTGCGAACATCTCCTATGCGCTTGCCCGAACCGCTCGGCACCGGGTCACGTTGCCCATGAGTTGCGCCATCGCCATTGGCATTTTCATTGTCGCCCAATACCTGGTCGAGCAGATATTCAACTACAACACCTCCGTCAGCATTCTCATCAACCTGGTGTGCGGTGTGTATTTCCTTGCGCTGATGATTCGAACCCGAGGCACCCCATGATCGCCCTCAATCACGTTTACAAGGCCTATGGCAGCCGGCATGTCCTGAGTGACGTCAGCGTCCGGTTTCCACCGGGGCAGGTCACGTCGCTGATCGGCCCAAACGGGGCGGGCAAGACCACGCTGCTGATGTTGATCGCTCGCCTGCTGGCGCCGACCCGGGGTGACGTGCTGATTGGCGGGCGGAGCATTCTGGATGTGCCCGTTCGCGACTATGCCAAGCGCGTGGCCACCTTGCGCCAGTCCCCGGATTTCAACCTGCGCCTGACCGTCGAGGAACTGGTCGCCTTCGGGCGCTTCCCCTACAGCCGTGGAGTGCTTACCGCCCAGGATCGCGTGGCTATCGATGAGGCCATCGAGTTCCTGTCTTTGCAGTCCCTGCGCCTCGCCTACATTGACGAGCTCAGCGGCGGACAACGGCAGATGGCCTTCCTGGCGATGACCATTGCCCAGCAAACGGATTACCTGTTGCTGGACGAGCCGCTCAACAACCTCGACATGAAGCATGGCGTACAAATCATGCGTGCCCTGCGGCGCTTGTGTGACGAGCAAGGCCGCACAGTGATCCTGGTGGTCCATGACATCAACTTCGCGGCCAACTATTCCGATCATATCGTTGCCATGAAAGGCGGGAGAATTCACCGCCACGGCCCGGTCGAGGAGGTGGTGACCGAGGCGCACCTGCGCGAACTTTTTGGTCTGGATTTCGAAATCCTGCAGAGCGAACAAGGGTTCGTCTGCAACTACTTCAACCCATCACCTTCAAGGGAACTGATATGAGCATGGATGACGCAAAAAAAATCTGTGGCGTGCTACTGGCAATGGCCGTAGCGGCCGGGCTGCAGGGCTGTGACAAACCGGCGGCAGAGGCCGCGCCGCCAGTGAGTGCGCAGGCGCACTACGAGCCGATCAAGATCGAGCATCCTCTGGGCACAACCGTGGTGAGCAAACTGCCCGAGCGCGTAGTGGCTTTCGATATGAGCGAACTCGATACACTCGATCAGTTGGGCGCGCCGGTGGTGGGCATCGCCAAGGACTACGTCACCAGCTTTCTCGCCAAATACCGTGACGACTCGAATGTCATGGATGTCGGATCGACTATTCAGCCCAATCTCGAGCGGCTGCATGCGCTCAAGCCCGATCTCATTCTGATCTCTCCGCTCCAGGCGCAAAGCTACAAGGATCTCAGCCAGATCGCCCCGACCGTCTACGACGACGTGGACCTGACCAACAAACAAGGCAATTTCATCGGCACAGCCAAGAAGCATTTGACCCTCCTGGGACGCATCCTCGGCAAAGAGCAACTGGCCCGCCAGAAAGTCGCGGAAATGGACGCCAAGGTGGAACAGACCCGCCGTGTCACCGAAGGACGTCCAGAGAAAGCGTTGATCGTGCTGCACAACAACGGCGCCTTCACCTCCTACGGTGTGAAGTCGCGCTACGGCTTCATCTTCGACACCCTGGGCGTGAAACCGGCCAGCGCTGACATCGAAGCGGGTTTGCATGGACAGCCGATTTCCAATGAGTTTATCCAGCAGGCCGATCCCGACATCCTCTATGTAATCGACCGAACTGCGGTGATGGAGCATCGTCCGGCGCTGGACATCCAGAGCCTGGATAACCCGCTGCTGCGCAAGACCAAGGCCTGGAACAACGGCCGTGTCATCTTTGTCGATGCTCAGACCTGGTATCTGTGTACCGCCAGCGTGACCTGTCTCAATCGAATGGCTGACGAGGTGATTCAGGGCTACAAGGGCTGATTCACGACGTGTATCTGCAGCACAAAGGGCTGGTCCTGTTCAGGCACCGGCCCTTTTTTGTGGCTTTCGAATGTTGTTTCGGTCATTGGGGGATCGCCACTGATCCAGCCCGTTGGAGTGTTTCTGGTGCGGTATATGCAAATTATTATCATTTGGATTGAGGGATTGGCGTTCTGGTACGGAAACCTAATGAATGCACTTCAATTCATCGCATCGAAAGGAATCCAGCATGTCGGAACACGGCCGCCCACACAGCGCCAATCCTGATTCATCGCAGGCTACGCAACGCGCTTTTTCGTTTACCTTGAATCGCACTTTCTCTGCCGTACACATGGCGCTGTTACTAGGGCTGACCGGGGGCGCGATGGCTGTGGCCGCTGCGCCTGCCTCTGAGCCGCAGTCTCCGACGGGCACTGGCGAAGGTAGCCTTGTGCTGTCTGAAACGACGGTGGAGGGCACTATGGGTGCAACTGCCGACCTGCCGCCCGCGTATGCGGGAGGCCAGGTTGCCACTGGCAGTCGAGTCGGGCTGCTGGGCACCAAGGACTTTATGGAGACGCCCTTCAGCGCCATCAGCTACACCGATGAATTCGTGCGCAACCACCAGGCGAAGGACATCGGTTCGGTAATCGGTGCAACCGATCCATCGGTGAACGTCCCCTCCAAACGGGCCATCATCGAAACCTTCTTCATTCGTGGCTTCAATACCAGCGCCAACGACATCACCTACAACGGCCTGATCGGCATGGCGCCGAACCTGCGCGGTGCGACCGAGCTGGCCGAGCGCATCGAAGTGCTCAAGGGCCCGTCGGCGCTATTGAATGGCATGCCACCGGATGGCAGCGTCGCAGGCAGCATCAACATGGTGCCCAAGCGCGCTGGCGACGAACCGCTGACACGCCTGACGACCTCTTTTGAATCCAATGGTTTATACGGTGCGCATGCCGATGTGGGTCGGCGCTTTGGCGAGCAGAATCAGTTTGGTATCCGCTACAACGGGGCGTACCGCGACGGCGACACCGCCGTGGACGATCAAAAACAAAACATGCAGCTCAATGCGCTGGGCCTGGACTGGCGCGCCGAACGCATCCGCCTGTCGTTGGACGCCTACAAGCACCGTGAACATCTGGAGGGCGCCAACTACTTCGGTATTGCCTCGATCAACCCTACGGTCACCAGCGTACCCCGCGCAAAGAAGGGTGATTACGCGCTGGCACCTGACTGGGCATACACCACCAACGACACCGAAACCTTCTTGCTCAGAGGCGAGGTCGATTTGAATGACTCGCTCACCGCCTTTGCGGCCTACGGACAGAGGGAGGGTGGCCGCAACGCCCTGATGACGCGCGACACGCTGGTCAACAACGCCGGTGATATCAGCGTCCTGGCTTATCGCTCGGATGGGCAGGGCACCCAGAAATCGGGCGAGGCTGGCCTGAAGGGCAGATTTGACACCGGTCCCGTAGGCCACCAATGGTCGCTGGCGGCTACACAGTACAAGTCGGAGATGAGCTTCAAGGATAAACAGATAGCCAACTACGTGACCACCAACTACTACAACCTCGACTTTGGCAAAACACCGCCCTTGGATAATTTCGGTGCGGTCACCTCTAGGACCGAAGCCAAGCTGGGCAGTGTGGCTTTTCTCGATACCCTCTCGTTCCTTGATGATCGCATCCAATGGACGCTGGGCGTGCGACGTCAGTCGGTGGAAAGCTCCAACCTGACCCCGGCGCGCGTCAGGACCTCTCACTACAACGAGAGCCGTGTTTCGCCGGCTACCGCGTTGTTGGTCAAGATCACTGACGATGTATCGGTCTACGCGAACTACATCGAAGGTCTGTCTCAGGGGGGGACGGCTCCGACGACGGCAGCCAACCCAAGTGAAATCCTGAGCCCGATTCAGACAAAGCAGTATGAGGTGGGCGCCAAGCTTGACCTGGGTACGTTCGCCACTACGTTGGCC
>NZ_JBFTLU010000268.1:0-6892 GCF_056396605.1 Pseudomonas sp. 05T35 | reverse complement strand
CGTAAAAATGATCAACCTTCCCAACGGACGAATACAAGGGCTGACAGCCTATGAAGAGTTCGTCGCAGGACATCGCGCCGCCCTGTTGAAAGATACTCGCGCCCTCCTTTCCAAAGAAAACTTCTTTGCCTCATTACCGGCACGTCCGGTACAGCCCGTCATCACGCCGTCCATGACTGTCCCGGAACTCATTCAGAACATCTTTGATGCTTCGCCGGGGCTGGTGATTGGAGAAAGCCAGGATCGTATTGCCAGTATGCGATTCCTGATCGAGAACATGCAGACGTTGGCCAGACAAGGCGTCAAGACGATCTATATGCATCGCTTGCTCAACGACTTCAATCAATTCGACCTGAATACTTTCCTCAGAGGTGCTGAAATGGACGGCATGCTCGAAAAGTATCTGAAACAGCTCCAAAGCGATCCTGCCGGGAAGTTCACCCCACTCGAGGTCGTCAAGGTGGCTCGCGAGAACGGTATCCGGATCCAGGCGACCGACTGCCTGGCAAGCTACCGCTATCCGGCATCGCCCTTGATTGACGTTCAGGAACAATCCATTAAAAACTACCTCACCACCACGATCATGCGTGCCAATGAAGCGCTTGGCAGATCAGGTAAATGGGTGGTCCTGACGGGCCAGGAAAACACCAATACCTTTAGAGGCATTGCCGGCATCAGTGAAATGAACGGCGGTATCGGTTTGCGTATTGAGGAGGTGCTTCCAGAACGCAGCCTGCATATAGAGATAGACCACGGCGTCGAGGTGGGTCGCAATGCCAGCCCGCCCTCCGTAAAATTCCACGGAGAGTTCGACACCTTGTATGCCGATATCAGCCTGCAAGTGCCGATGCCCATGCTGCAACGAACGCCGGACGAAATCGCTCGCCTGCTGTTCCGCCAGGGAATGTTCACCTTCAAGGAGTCTGATGGAACCTGGACATTGATCCATCGCAGCAGAACCAATCTGATCACAGAAACCCTGGTTGAACGAACGGCCGATGGGCAATACCTGGTCAATCGCCCCGCCTGGACCGACGTCCATCAAAAAACTTACCCCAGCCTGGTCGATCTTTCGCACGCACTCACCCGCATGGGCATGAAGCTCGAAGGACGCTTGCCAGCGTAGGAAAACACCGTAACGCGATACGCAAAAGGCCCCGTGAATTCACATTCACGGGGCCTTTCGGTTATTACGGACGATCAGTCAGATCGGGATCATTCCCACTCGATCGTCGCTGGCGGCTTGCTCGACACGTCGTAAGTAACGCGGGAGATGCCTTCGATTTCATTGATGATCCGGCCGCTGACGGTTTCCAGCAGCTCGTAAGGCAGGTGAGCCCAACGCGCGGTCATGAAGTCGATGGTTTCTACTGCACGCAGGGCGACAACCCAGGCGTAACGACGGCCGTCGCCCACCACGCCAACCGATTTCACCGGCTGGAACACCACGAACGCCTGGCTGACTTTGTGGTACCAGTCGGCCTTGCGCAGTTCTTCGATGAAGATGTGGTCGGCGCGACGCAGCAGGTCGGCGTATTCCTTCTTCACTTCACCAAGGATCCGCACGCCCAGGCCCGGGCCCGGGAACGGGTGACGGTAGACCATGTCGTACGGCAGGCCGAGTTCCAGGCCCAGACGACGGACTTCGTCCTTGAACAGCTCGCGCAGCGGTTCAACCAGCTTGAGGTTCATTTCTTCCGGCAGGCCACCCACGTTGTGGTGCGACTTGATCACGTGTGCCTTGCCGCTTTTCGCGCCAGCCGACTCGATCACGTCCGGGTAGATGGTGCCCTGGGCCAGGTACTTGATGTTGTCGARCTTGCAGGATTCGGCATCGAACACGTCGATGAAGGTACGGCCGATGATCTTGCGCTTCTTCTCTGGGTCGCTTTCGCCGGCCAGGTTGTTCAGGAACTGGTCTTCGGCGTTGGCACGGATCACCTTGACGCCCATGTTCTCGGCGAACATGGCCATCACTTGCTCGCCTTCGTGCAGACGCAGCAGGCCGTTGTCGACGAAGACGCAGGTCAGCTGATCGCCAATGGCTTTGTGCAGCAGTGCGGCAACTACCGAGGAGTCAACGCCGCCGGACAGGCCGAGCAGTACGTTGTCGGTACCGACCTGGGCGCGGACCTGAGCGATAGCGTCTTCAGCAATCTTCGAAGGCGTCCACAGGGCTTCGCAGCCGCAGATGTCGAGGATGAAGCGCGAGAGGATGCGACCGCCCTGCTTGGTGTGGGTCACTTCCGGGTGGAACTGTAYGCCGTAGTAGCCGCGAGCATCKTTGAACATGCCGGCAATCGGGCAGCTCGGGGTACTGGCCAGGATGTGGAAATCCTCTGGCATCCTGGTGACCTTGTCACCGTGGCTCATCCATACGTCGAGGCCGAACAGGCCATCGGCGTCGATGTGGTCTTCGATACCGTCCAGCAGACGGCTCTTGCCGACGACGTCGACACGGGCGTAACCGAACTCACGCAGCTCGGAACCTTCAACCTTGCCACCCAGCTGTTCAGCCATGGTCTGCATGCCGTAGCAGATCCCGAAGACCGGGACGCCCAGGTCAAATACGGCTTGCGGGCAGCGCGGACTGTCAGCGACGTGTACGGACTCGGGGCCGCCGGCGAGAATGACGCCTTTTGGAGCGAATTCGCGAATCGCGTCTTCATCCATGTCGAACGGGTGCAGTTCGCAGTAAACACCGATTTCACGCACGCGACGGGCGATCAGCTGGGTGTACTGGGAACCGAAGTCGAGGATCAGGATGCGGTGAGCGTGAATGTCGAGGGCCATGATTCAGTCTCGTCTAAGTAATTCAAAAACAGTCGTGATTCAGAAACAACTCGGGGCTGAATAGAACAGCCCCGGTTGCTTAACGATTTGCTTGAAGGCTCAACCTACGCGGTAGTTTGGCGCTTCTTTGGTGATCTGTACGTCGTGGACGTGCGACTCGGCCATGCCAGCGCCGGTGATCCGCACGAACTCAGGCTTGGTGCGCATTTCTTCGATGTCGGCACTGCCGGTGTAACCCATCGAGGAACGCAGGCCGCCCATCAGTTGATGGATGATGGCGCTCAGGGTGCCCTTGTACGGAACACGCCCTTCGATACCTTCCGGAACCAGCTTCTCGGCGCCTGCCGAGGAGTCCTGGAAGTAACGGTCCGAAGAGCCTTGAGCCTGGGACATGGCGCCCAGCGAACCCATGCCACGGTAAGCCTTGTACGAACGGCCCTGGAACAGTTCGATCTCGCCTGGTGCTTCTTCAGTACCGGCGAACATCGAGCCCATCATCACGCAGGAAGCACCGGCAACGATGGCCTTGGACAGGTCACCGGAGAAACGGATAYCGCCGTCGGCGATCAACGGAACGCCAGTGCCTTCAAGGGCAGCGGCGACGTTGGCGATGGCGCTGATTTGCGGCACGCCGACACCGGCAACGATACGGGTGGTGCAGATCGAGCCTGGGCCGATACCGACCTTGACCGCATCCGCGCCCGCTTCGGCCAGGGCCTTGGCAGCAGCGCCGGTGGCAATGTTGCCGCCGATTACCTGGACTTCAGGGAAATTCTGTTTGACCCAGCGAACACGGTCGATCACGCCTTTGGAGTGACCGTGGGCAGTGTCGACCACCACCACGTCAACACCGGCAGCAACCAGTGCCGCGACGCGATCGCCGGTGTCTTTACCGGTACCGACTGCAGCGCCGACGCGCAGACGACCCTGGTCGTCCTTGCTGGCCAGTGGGTAGGCCTTGGCTTTTTCGATGTCGTTGACGGTCATCATGCCTTTGAGGGCGAATTTATCGTCGACGATCAGCACGCGCTCGATACGGTGCTTGTGCAACAACTCGCGAACGTCGTTCTTGTTGGCGCCTTCCTTGACCGTGACCAGACGCTCTTTAGGCGTCATCACTTCACGGACAGTGGCGTCCAGACGGTTCTCGAAACGCACGTCACGGGAAGTGACGATGCCGACCAGGTCGCCATCGTGCAGTACCGGAACGCCGGAGATGTTGTTCATGCGGGTCAGTTCGAACAGCTCACGTACCGTGGCGTCAGCCTCGATGGTGATCGGGTCCTTGACCACGCCGGCCTCGTACCGCTTGACCTT
The DNA here is from genome assembly GCF_056396605.1 of Pseudomonas sp. 05T35. Lineage (NCBI taxonomy): Bacteria > Pseudomonadati > Pseudomonadota > Gammaproteobacteria > Pseudomonadales > Pseudomonadaceae > Pseudomonas > Pseudomonas sp. 05T35. The sequence continues at coordinate 2,782 of NZ_JBFTLU010000268.1, read as the reverse complement.
GCGCACTTCGGCAGCTTGCTGCTCGATGGTCATGTTCTTGTGGATGATGCCGATGCCACCTTCCTGAGCCATGGCAATTGCCAGACGGGCTTCAGTGACGGTGTCCATGGCAGCGGAAACCAGTGGAATATTCAGCTCGATGCCACGGGTAAGGCGGGTTTTGAGACTGACTTCGTTAGGAAGCACCTCGGAATAACCAGGCACTAAAAGAATGTCGTCGAAGGTCAGAGCTTCTTGGCTGATACGCAGCATCGCGGGGGCTCCCGAGCGGGAAAATGGAAGCGCGCCATTATACTCAGACACCCCCGCCGGCTCAATGTAAAACTCTGTCTATTATTGGTATTACTGATATACGGGTAACTCGGCCCCCTACAACTCCACCTTGACCCAACTCACCGGCAGGTCGAGCCATTCGGCGAATTCGTCGATGAAGCTCTGCTTGAACCCGGCCTCCGCCCAGTTGTTGAAGATAAAGCCCAGGTTCGAGAAGCCGCATTCCTGCAGGAACAGAAAGCCGTTGATGTCGTCTTCATGTCCGCATTCCGGGCAGATGAAGTTGTCGGTGCGCCCCGGCATCCAGTCTTCCAGGCTTTCGAACAGCGCTTCGCCGATTTCCTTGCGGCATTCGGCACAACCGGCTTCTTCGAGAAAGCCCTTGGCCGGCGTATAGATGCAGCGCTTGGTGATGATTTCCAGCCCATTGATCGGCTCGCCAAACGGCAGCGCCTCAGGATGCAACACCACCGCCCGCGCTCCCGGTGCGATGGCGTGGGCCATGCGATTGCCGGTACGACCGCAGGTGGTGAGCTGTTCTTCAATGATGTTCTTGCGCACCAGCCACCGCACAATCGCCCGCGCCCGAGGTTCGTGCACCGGCAGTGTGGAGATTTTCGGGACGAGGATGCTTTGCGAGTTCATGGGTGTAGCCCTGTTGCAAACACTGAAGATTATCCCTGTGGGAGCGAGCCTGCTCGCGATAGCGGCAGATCAGGCAACCTTGATATTGACGGTGATGGCCTATTCGCGAGCAGGCTCGCTCCCACAGGATTTGGCGGTCGGCAGCTTAATCCCTGACAGGCTCAGGTCAAGTGTTCAGGTACCTGACGATCAAGGCAATGCCACTGGCCAGCACCAGCCAGGTCACCAGCCGCACAAAGGCCTCGCGGGACAACTTCATCGTCAACCGTCGACCAGTCCACAACCCCAGCGCCATTGCCGGCAACAAACACACCGCCAGTACCAACAAGGGTAGCTCGGCATAGACCCCGGCGATCGCGAACAGGCTCAAGCGCACCACCGTACTGCAACTGATCAACGCACTTTGCGTGGCGCGGGCCTCATCCTTGGGCAAGCGGCTGTTCAGATAGATGGCATATAAAAAGCCGCCACTGCCGAACAGCGCCCCGAACATTCCGCCCACCGTGCCCATCGGGATCGCCCACGCGGCAGCCAACTGCGTCGGCCGGGCGGTCCCCCACAAGCTGTAAATCGCATACGCGCTGATAAACAGCCCCATCAATAGCAGCAACAGGTTCGATTTGAGGTTCAGCAGGAAGATCACTCCCAACGTACACCCCACCGCCATGCACGGCAGCAAGCGCAACAACTCGGGCCTGGCGACATCGCGCCGCGACGGCAACAGATTGCCGAATGCCGCGATAAAATCCAGCACAACATTGATGTTGAACGTCACGCCGCAATCGCGAGCAGGCTCGCTCCCACAAGGGACCGCGCAGCGTTCACTTCAGCAAGAAGGTAATCGGCCATGGAGATTGACCGCCGAATGCCTTTAAACTGCGCCCCATGATTAAAGATCCCTTTGCAAGACTCGGCCTGGACCGAGAAGTCCTGACGGTCAGCCAGCTCAATGGCCGCGCGCGGGTGTTGCTTGAAGACGTGTTCAGCAACATCTGGGTCGAAGGCGAAATCTCCAACCTCGCCCGCCCGGCGTCCGGCCACATCTATTTCACCCTCAAGGACAGTGGCGCCCAGGTGCGTTGCGCGCTGTTCCGGCAGAACGCTGCGCGGGTTCGCCAGGCGCTGAAGGATGGCCTGGCGGTCAAGGTCCGGGGCAAGGTTTCGCTGTTTGAAGGGCGTGGCGACTATCAGCTGATTCTCGACACCGTGGAGCCTGCCGGTGACGGTGCGCTGCGTCTGGCGTTCGATGCGCTGAAGGAAAAACTCAGCGCCGAAGGCCTGTTCAGTGCCGAACGCAAAGTACCGCTGCCGGCCCAYCCGCAACGCATCGGCATCATCAGTTCGCCGACCGGTGCGGTGATTCGCRACATCATCAGCGTCTTCCGTCGCCGTGCGCCRCAAGTGGTGCTGACCCTGATCCCCACCGCCGTGCAAGGCCGCGAAGCCACCGCGCAGATTGTCCGCGCACTGAAACTGGCCGACGCCCGCGGTTTCGATGCGCTGATCCTCGCCCGAGGCGGCGGTTCGCTGGAAGACCTCTGGTGCTTCAACGAAGAAGCCGTGGCCCGCGCGATAGATGCCTGCGTCACCCCGATTGTCAGCGCCGTCGGCCATGAAACCGATGTGTCGATCAGCGACTTCGTGGCCGACGTCCGCGCACCGACACCGTCAGCCGCCGCTGAACTGCTGGCACCGGATTCCAGCGACCTGGTGCGCCGGGTCGAAAGCCTGCATCGACGCCTGGTGATGCGCATCCGCGATCGCTTGATGCGTGATCGTCTGCGCCTGGAAGGTATATCGCGTCGCTTGCGCCATCCCGGTGAACGCCTGCGCCAGCAAGCGCAACGTCTGGACGACCTGGACA
>NZ_JBFTLU010000267.1:0-6061 GCF_056396605.1 Pseudomonas sp. 05T35 | reverse complement strand
GTGGTGAACCCTGTTTTTGTTGGTCGGCCATCTTAGCGCAGGCATCGATCTTTTGACTCGTTCAGCTGCCGTTCAGGCTAATGACAATCATCTCTATTTAGTAATGAGTATCATTATGTTACAAATTAGCCTCCACTCTATAGATGATGCGGTGCTGAATGCTGGTTCCTTTCCTGATCATGCTGCGCGAAGGCGTTGAAGCGGCGTTAATCGTCGGCATCATTGCCAGCTATCTCAAGCAAACCGGACGCGGCCAATGGATGCCCGCCATGTGGATCGGGGTTTTCCTCGCCGTCGCGCTGGCCCTGCTGGTGGGCGGTGGCCTGGAACTGGTCAGCGCTGAATTCCCGCAAAAACAACAGGAACTCTTCGAGGGCGTCATCGGCCTGATCGCCGTCGCGGTTTTGAGCTCCATGGTGTTCTGGATGCGCAAGGTCGCGCGCTCGATCAAGCATTCGCTGCACGTTTCCCTCGACCATGCGCTGGCCGGCTCCAGACACCAGGTCACCGCGCTGATCGCCATGGTGTTTTTCGCGGTTGCCCGCGAAGGCCTGGAAACCGTGTTCTTCCTGCTCGCGGTATTCCAGCAAAGCGAAGGCCCCGGGGCGCCGATCGGTGCCCTGCTCGGCCTACTGCTGTCGATGGTCATCGGTTTCCTTATCTACAGCGGCAGCATGCGCCTGAACCTGTCGGCGTTCTTCCGCTGGACCGGGCTGTTCATCCTGGTGGTGGCGGCCGGCATTCTCGCAAGCTCGGTGCGCGCACTGCATGAAGCCGGGCTGTGGAATCACCTGCAAACCGTGCTCTTCGATTTCAGCGCAACCCTGCCGATGGATGGCCCGTTGGGTTCGGTGCTGGCCGGCATGTTCGGTTATCAGGATGCCCCGACCGTCAGCACCCTCGGCGTCTACCTGATTTATCTGCTGGTCGCGCTGGTGATGTTCTTCCTCCCGACTGGCGCGCCGTCTAAACCGGCCGCCACGCCACCCTCTTCCGTCTCCAGCCATTAAGGGCATTCATGTCAAACCAGGCCCCTCTTCAGACCTCGCCTCCCCGCGCCCTGCGCTGGGCGGTGGCCGGCTCGGTGATCGTGATGATCGCCGCCGGCGGGTTGTTCTACTACGCATCGCAAATGGCCGCGGCCAAGCGTCAGACAAATCATGACGAGATCACCGTCACGATCAATCCGCACAGCTGCGAGCCGAATGCGCTGACCGTTGCGGCGGGCCGCAGCAGTTTTCGCATCGTCAACCACTCGGATCGCGCCGTTGAATGGGAGATCCTCGATGGCGTGCTGGTGCTTGAGGAACGCGAAAACATCGCCCCCGGCCTGAGCCAGGTGATCACCGCCAACCTGCTGCCGGGTGATTATGCGATTACCTGCGGCTTGCTCAGCAATCCGCGCGGCACGCTGCACGTCACGCCCACTGCCGCGTCGGATGCTGCGGCGCAGGCACGTCCGTCGATGGTCGCGTTTATCGGCCCGTTGTCGGAGTTTCGGGTTTACCTGAGCAGTCAGGGCACCGCACTGATCAACGCTGTCAGCGCGTTGCAACAGGCAATCGACGCCGGTGACCTGAGTCAGGCCCAGGCACTCTATGTGCCGGCCCGCGTTGCTTATCAACGTATCGCCCCGGCGGCTCAACGCCTGGCCGAACTGGACAAGGTCATCAACGCTCGCGCCGATTACTTTGAAAAGCGTGAGCAGGATCCGGACTTCATTGGCTTCCACCGCCTCGAGTACGCGCTGTTCCAGCAACGAAACATCGACGGTCTGGCGCCGGTTGCCCAGCGTCTGGTCGCCGATGTGACTGAACTCAAACAGCAACTGCTGGCCCAGTCGCTGCCGCCCGAGCAACTGGTGAGCATCGTTGCCCGCAATCTCCGCAACATGGCCGATGTACGCGCCAGCAGCGGTGAGGAAGAACGTTACAGCCACATCGACCTTAATGGTTTCGCCGCCAACCTGGACGTGACCCGCAAAGTGATCGATCTGCTGCGTCCGTTACTGGCCAAGCCTGACGCCGCGTTGCTGAGCCGATTGGACACGGCCACCCACGCTCTCGATGCCGAACTCAATGGCTTGCGAGTCAAAGACGGCTATAGCAGTTACGACAGCGTCGGCGCCGATCAGCGCACACGAATCGCCGACAAGGCCAAGGTTCTGGCCGATGCACTCGATGGAATCGATCCCTCCCTTGGCCTCTCCGGCCTATAAGCAGAAGACCCTATTCAGATGAACGATTTAAATCAGATCAATGCCCAGCGTCGCCGCGTACTGTTGGGCATGAGCGCCGCCGGTGTCGCGTTGGCGGGCAGCACGTTGAGCTGCCCGGCCATGGCCGCCAGCCCGGCACAAGTCACAGAAGCACCGAACAGCGACAAAACCCAGGATCGCCATGACTTCCACGGCCAGCACCAGACCGGCATCGTCACGCCGCGCCCGGCGTGCGGCATGCTGGTGTCGTTCGATGTATTGGCCACCGACCGCGAAGACCTCGAGCGGCTGTTTCGCACGTTGAACCAGCGCATTGCATTCCTGATGACTGGTGGCCCGGTGGCTCAGGTCGACCCGAAGTTCCCACCCGTGGACTCGGGAATTCTTGGCCCGGTGGTGACACCCGACAACCTGACCATCACCGTCTCGGTGGGTGAATCGCTGTTCGACGAACGTTTCGGCCTGGCCAGCGCCAAGCCCAAGCGATTGATCCGCATGGTCGGCTTCCCCAACGATGCACTGCAACCCGAGCTCTGCCACGGCGACCTGAGCCTGCAGTTCTGCGCCAACACCGCCGACACCAATATTCACGCCTTGCGCGACATCGTGAAGAACCTGCCGGACCTGCTGCTGGTGCGCTGGAAACAGGAAGGCAGCGTACCGCCGCAAGCGCCGGCCAAGCCTGGAACACCTGCGCAGAGTGCGCGTAATTTCCTCGGTTTTCGTGACGGTTCGGCCAACCCGGATTCCAACGACAAGAAAGCCATGGAGCAGATTGTCTGGGTGCAACCGGGCAGCGATGAGCCGGCCTGGGCGGCCAATGGCAGCTATCAGGCGGTGCGGATTATCCGCAACCTCGTCGAGCGTTGGGATCGCACGCCACTGCAAGAACAGGAAAGCATTCTCGGTCGGGTCAAAAGTACCGGCGCGCCCATTGGCGGCAGCCATGAAAGCCAGGTCCCGGACTACGCCAAAGACCCCCACGGCAAGCTGACCAAAATGGACGCGCATATCCGTCTGGCCAACCCGCGCACTGCCGCGACCCAGGCCAACCTGATCCTGCGTCGGCCGTTCAATTATTCCAACGGCGTGAGCAAAAACGGCCAGCTGGAAATGGGCTTGCTGTTCATCTGCTACCAGGCCGATCTGCACAACGGGTTCATCACTGTGCAAACCCGACTCAACGGTGAACCTCTGGAGGAATACCTCAAGCCCATCGGCGGCGGCTATTTCTTCACCTTGCCGGGCGTAACCGGCGACAAGGATTTCATCGGTCGCTCATTGCTCGATGCTACTCAACCGAAAACCACGGCTTAACCCCCTAAACACAACAAACTCACGGAAAAGTCCCATGAAAAAGTCGCCTCTCGCCTTGCTGGTTGCCCTTGGCTTGCTCCACGCTCCACTGTCGGCTTTCGCCGCCACAGCGCCGCTGGATCTGGTGGGGCCGATCTCGGATTACAAAATCTACGTCACTGAGCAGCTCGACGGGTTTGCCAGCCACACCCAGCAGTTCACCGACGCGGTGAAAAAAGGTGACCTGGCCGCCGCTCAAAAACTCTATGCGCCCACCCGTGTTTACTACGAGTCGATCGAGCCGATTGCCGAACTGTTCAGTGACCTCGATGCGTCCATCGACTCGCGCGTCAACGACCACGAAAAAGGCGTCAAGGCTGAAGACTTCACCGGTTTCCACCGCATCGAATACAGCCTGTTCTCCGAGAAAACCACCGAGGGCCTTGGTGACCTGGCCGATGGTTTGAACAAAGACGTGAAGGACCTGCAAGCCCGCGTTGCCGGCCTGACCTTCCCACCGGAAAAAGTCGTGGGCGGCGCCGCTACATTGCTCGAAGAAGTCGCTGCCACCAAGATCTCCGGCGAAGAAGACCGCTACAGCCACACCGACCTGTATGACTTCCAGGGCAACATCGACGGCGCGAAGAAAATCGTCGACCTGTTCCGTCCGCAACTCGAGAAACAGGACAAGGCCTTCGTCGCCAAAGTCGACAAGAACTTCGCCAGCGTGAACACGATTCTGGCCAAGTACAAAACCGCTGGCGGCGGTTTCGAGACCTACGACAAGGTCAAGGAAAACGACCGCAAGGCGCTGGTCGGCCCGGTCAATACCCTGGCGGAAGACTTGTCGACCCTGCGTGGGAAGTTGGGTCTGAACTAAGCGTTGTCTGAACTGACGCCTTCGCGAGCAGGCTCGCTCCCACATGGGTTCTATGTCGATCACAACAGTGTGGTCAGACACAGATCCAGTGTGGGAGCGAGCCTGCTCGCGATGGCGGTATGAAAGGAACCCTTCCTCTGAAAACAACCGTTAGCCTGCTTCCTTTTATTTCAGGCCCGCGCCATGATGCAGCTCTCTAACCGCCCGCCCGCGAACGAGCCCTCATGTCTGCGCAACAAACGCCTCCCGCCAGTTCCACGGCGATCACCCTGCAGATCGTCTCCATCGTTTTTTATACCTTTGTCGCGTTTCTCTGCATCGGTCTGCCGATTGCGGTGTTACCGGGCTATGTCCATGAACAGCTGGGTTTCAGCGCTGTCATTGCCGGGCTGACCATCGGCTCGCAGTACCTGGCCACCCTGCTCAGCCGGCCCATGGCGGGCCGTATGTCTGACAACATCGGCACCAAACGGGCGATTGTCTACGGGTTACTGGGGATCATGCTCAGTGGCGTGCTGACGTTGCTGTCGACCTTGTTGCAGAGCCTGCCGTTGCTGAGCCTGATGATTCTGATCGGCGGCCGATTGTTGTTGGGGATCGCCCAAGGCTTGATCGGCGTCGGCACCATCAGTTGGTGCATGGGCCAGGTCGGTGCCGAACACACCGCCCGCTCGATTTCCTGGAACGGTATTGCCTCCTATGGCGCAATTGCCATTGGTGCGCCTTTGGGTGTGGTGATGGTCGGTCAGTTGGGGTTCGTCAGCCTTGGGATTGCGCTCTCGGTGCTGGCGCTGGCGGCGTTGCTGCTGATTCGCAACAAACCCTCGTGCCGGTCATTCGCGGTGAGCGGTTGCCGTTCTGGGCGGTGTTCGGGCGCGTCGCCCCCTTTGGCGCCAGCCTGAGTCTGGCTTCGATTGGCTACGGCACGCTCACCACCTTTATTACCCTGTTCTATATCAGTCGCGGCTGGACCGGTGCAGCCTGGTGCCTGACGGTCTTTGGCATCTGTTTCATCCTCTCGCGCCTGCTGTTTATCTCCAGCATCAACCGCTTTGGCGGATTCAACTCGGCCATCGCCTGCATGAGCATTGAAACCCTGGGGCTGGGCCTGCTCTGGTTGGCGCCTTCGACGGCAGTGGCGTTGATTGGCGCCGGGCTCACCGGGTTCGGTTTGTCGCTGGTCTACCCGGCATTGGGTGTCGAGGCCATCAAGCAAGTTCCAAACAGCAGTCGTGGCGCCGGCTTGAGTGCCTATGCGGTGTTTTTCGATCTGGCACTGGCAATTGCCGGGCCGTTGATGGGCGCGGTGGTGCTGAACCTGGGGTACTCGTGGATTTTTTTCTGCGCGGCGCTGTTGTCGATCACCGGACTCGGGCTGACCCTGCTGCTGAAACGTCGCTCAGCGCTCAGCCCGTCTTAAGGCCCCGACGCCTACGGCGACGTCTGGTCAGCCGTCTGCATCCCCGCCCCGCTCGGCTTGCTCAGGGTTTGGGCAAAGAAGCGCCCCGCCTCGGAGATCAGGTTGCGGTGAATGTCCGCGCGGTCAACGCCGTCAGCATCGGTGCACAAGGCCGGCATCGCCGCGAGTTGCTCCTGGGTACACGGTGCCATGAACACGAAATGCCCGGCCCCGGCCAGCAGTTTGAAATCCGGAGCAACGGGTAGCT
>NZ_JBFTLU010000266.1:0-9022 GCF_056396605.1 Pseudomonas sp. 05T35 | reverse complement strand
GCAGAAAACCTAGAAATTCCAGTGCATTCGGTATCCAGGAGGTTTTCTGTTGCACCCATGATGGATTGGACCGATCGCCATTGCCGTTTCTTCCTGCGCCTGCTCTCCAAGCACGCTCTGCTCTACACAGAAATGGTCACCACCGGCGCGCTGCTCAACGGCGATCACGAGCGCTTCCTCCGCCACAACGAAGCCGAGCACCCGCTGGCCTTGCAGTTAGGCGGCAGCGTCCCAGCCGACCTGGCCGCGTGCGCGCGCATGGCGCAGGAGCACGGTTACGACGAGGTGAACCTCAATGTCGGCTGTCCGAGTGATCGGGTGCAGAACAATATGATTGGTGCGTGCCTGATGGCACATCCGGTGTTGGTGGCGGAGTGTGTGAAGGCGATGCGCGATGCGGTGTCGATTCCGGTGACGGTGAAGCATCGGATCGGGATCAATGGGCGGGATAGTTACGCTGAGCTGTGTGATTTCGTCGGGACGGTTCGGGATGCTGGGTGCACGAGTTTTACGGTGCATGCGCGGATCGCGATTCTGGAGGGGTTGTCGCCGAAGGAAAATCGGGACATTCCACCGTTGCGCTATGACGTGGCGGCGCAGCTGAAGACGGATTTTCCGGAGCTGGAGATTATTCTCAACGGCGGGATCAAGACGCTGGAGGCCTGTCACGAGCATTTGCAGACCTTTGACGGGGTGATGCTGGGCCGTGAGGCGTATCACAATCCTTATGTGATGGCTGAGGTGGACCAGCAATTGTTCGGCAGCACGGCGCCGGTGATTTCGCGGGCAGAGGCGCTGGCACAGTTGCGGCCTTATATCGCTGCGCACCTGGATGCGGGCGGTTCGATGCACCATATCACTCGGCACGTGCTGGGCTTGGGCACCGGTTTTCCGGGGGCGCGCAAGTTTCGGCAGTTGTTGTCGGTGGATATTCACAAGGCTAAAGAGCCTTTGGCGTTGCTGGATCAGGCGGCGGAGTTGCTGGAGGGGCGCTGACAGGCAGGTTTTTCTATCTCGCCGGTTGAAGCAGCTCTTCCTTGTTGTGCAGGCGCAAAGCGTGGATCATTGCGCCGCATCGGAGTCTCGCTAGCACCAGCGGGCTGGCAGGTAACCAAGAAGTGTTGCCTGCTTGTGAAATTACGCCGATGTACTGTCGACAGGACGTCCTTCTCGTTATGCCCGTGTTCAATCCTGCTGTTTTCAAGCGCTGCACCCTCCTGGCCCTCCTCTCTGCAACCTCTGCCACTGCTTACGCCCACTGCGATGGCCTGTGTGTCGGTAACACAGATAGCCCGTTGCAAGTCACCGTACTCAGCGGTTTTACCCTCGCCAGCATACTGCTCTCGCCTTTCACTGCCAGCCAGGAGTCGACCGAGAATCGCAAGCTCGTCTACTCCGCACAAGAGCAAGAAGCGGCGCAGCTCTACCTCGCCAGCGACGGCACGCTCGAAGTGGTCTATTTCACCTCAGCCTTGAGTCGCTTCAGACAGGAAATACCTGACGCAGAACTGAACGATCTCGCCGTGGCTGCGCTGATCAGTAGTCAGTAGTCATTACTTCAATAACCACTGTCCGTCACTTCCTTTGAACCTGTAAGCCATTTCAGCATCGTATTTAACGGATAGCGCCAGGCCTTTCAAACGCCTGTTCTCAGGTTGTTGCCGCCCAGGCCGTTGTTACGCATTTGCGCCCTTGAGTGGCTGTCAGCGCTCGGGTAATGTCAACAGACCCACAGGATAGAGCACACTCATGACTTCCAAGCTGGAACAACTCAAACAATTCACCACCGTAGTGGCCGATACTGGCGACTTCGAGGCAATCGCTCGCGTTAAACCGGTGGATGCCACCACCAACCCTTCTCTGCTGCTTAAAGCGGCGGCCATTCCTGCTTACGCCAATTTGCTGAACGCTTGCGTCAGCGACTGCAAAGGCGACGTAGGCTTGGCCAGCGACCGTTTTGGGGTCGCGGTCGGGCAAGAGATTCTGAAAGTGATTCCGGGGCGTATTTCCACTGAAGTGGATGCGCGCCTGTCGTTCGACACTGACGCCGTATTGAAGCGTGCGCACCGTCTGATCGAGCTGTACGAAAAGGCCGGCATTGGCCGCGACCGTGTGCTGATCAAGATCGCCTCCACCTGGGAAGGCATCCGCGCCGCCGAGAAGCTGGAACGCGAAGGCATTCAGACCAACCTGACGCTGCTGTTCTCTTTCGCCCAGGCGGTTGCCTGTGCCGAGGCCGGGGTGTTCCTGATTTCGCCGTTCGTGGGCCGTATCTACGACTGGTACAAGAAGGCCAACGGCAACGACTACACCGGCGCCGATGATCCGGGTGTGCAGTCGGTGACGCGCATCTACAACTACTACAAGGCCAATGACTACAAGACTGTGGTCATGGGTGCGAGCTTCCGTAACCTCAACCAGATCGAGCAACTGGCCGGCTGTGATCGCCTGACCATCAGCCCGGACCTGATCGAGAAACTGGCGGCCGACACCGGTAAGCTGGAACGCAAGCTGGCGCCAGGCCATGCCGGCGAAGCACGTCAGAGCCTGACTGAAGCGCAGTTCCGCTGGGCGTCGAACGAGGACGCCATGGCCACCGAGAAACTGGCTGAAGGCATTCGTCAGTTCGCTCGTGACCAGGAAAAGCTTGAGGCGTTGCTGCAAGCCAAGCTGTGATTTGATTCCGGCAAGCGCAAAAAGGGCGAACCTTCACAGGTTCGCCCTTTTTTGTGCGGCTGGCCGCGGGAATTGTATGAGCTTCGCGCCAGAACAATGGGTTGCAGTCTGGCCCCATCGCGAGCAGGCTCGCTCCCACAGGGGTAGCGTGATCTACACAAAACTAGTGTGGGAGCGAGCCTGCTCGCGATGAGGCCAGTGAAGAAGGCACAGATTCAGCGGATCAGTGACGCTCCAGGGCGTTCACCAAGTCATGGAATGCTTCGCGGTTGGAGTCGTTCAGGCCCATGAGGATCTTGTGCGCTTCCAGCACCTTGATCCGCACCACTTCTTCGGACTGATCCTGGTCAGGCAGGTCGGTCAGGCATTCCGGGCATGGAATCGGGCGGTCAACGATGTTGAACACCTGCTCGAAGCCCATGGACTCCAACAGCCGCGTGATGTCTTCGTGGGTGGTGACGACGGTCGGCAGCAGGCCGATCTTTTGCCGCGACATGATCGACAGCTTGGCCAGCAGGCCCAGGGTGGTGCTGTCGATGCTGCGGGTTTCGGTCAGATCGATCAYGATCGCGTTGAAATTCAACGCGCTGAAGATCCGCTCAATAGTCGCATCCAACGCCGAACACAGGGTCAGGCGAACTTCACCGACGAACTTCAGGACGAAGGTGCCGTCCTGCTCGGCGAACTGGATTCTACCGGTACTCATTAAAGATTCCTGCTCAACACCAACAGGGCGATATCATCCGGCATCTCCCCTAGCGTGGCCAATCCAAAAACCTGCCGCAAGCCATCCAGGCTGCCGCCCGCCGTTCTTACCCGTTCAGGTAAGGCAGCCTCTTTCTCTTTGAGTGTAGGTTCTGGCAAAAGGTCCAGAATGCCATCAGACATCAGCGTCAGGCTGAACGTCGGTGGCAGCTCGATAACGTGGTCTTCGTAGGTGGCTTCATTGAACAAGCCCACCGGCAGGCCGCGCCCTTCGAGATAACCCACACTGTCTGGCGTGTACAACACTGGCAACGGCAGGTGTCCGCCGATGCTATAGGTCAACAAACCCGTCTCCTCGTCGATGACTCCACCGACCATCGTGACATGTTTGCCCAGCTTACAGCTGATCAGCCCTCGGTTGATATGACCAAGGACTTCTGAAGGAGTGAATTCCGGCAATGTGCCGTTGCGCTTGGATTCGAACAGCAAGCGCGTGGTCATGAATTTCAGCAGCACGGTCACGAATGCCGATGAAGCGCCATGGCCTGAAACGTCTGCCAGGTAGAAGGCTACCCGGCGCTCGTCGACCCGAAAGTAGTCAACAAAGTCGCCCGACAGGTACAGAGACGGGATGATCTGGTGCGCGAACTTGAACTCGTCAATCGCCCAGGGACTGACCGGCAGCATGTTCATTTGCACCTGGCGCCCGGCGTTCTGGTCTTCCTGCAACAGGTTCAGGCTGGCTTCGAGCTCGCGGTTGGCGGTTTCGAGTTTTACCCGATAACGCTGGTTTTCCAGCAGCAGGCGCGCACGATCCAGGGCCCGGCGCACGGAGTGCTCGAGTACGGCCAGATCTTCCAGCGGCTTGATCAGGTAGTCCGCGGCGCCCAGGCGCAAGGCCTCGACGGCGTCGTTCATCACGCCGGCACCCGAGACCACGATCACCGGCGTTTGCGGCGAAAGGTCAGTGATTTGACGAATGAGTTCGAGCCCGCCCATCTGCGGCATGCGCAGATCGCAGATCACCAGGTCGGGTTGGTTTTTCTTGAATACCTGAAGCCCCTGCTGGCCATTACTGGCCTGAAGGACGCTGAACCCACTGTCTTCCAAATAGGCCGCGAGACTCGCGCGTACTACTTCGTCGTCATCGATTATCAGCAGCGTGGCACTGGTTTTTTGCATGTGGGCAAACGGCGCCAGAATTAGGTTGGCGTAGCTGGCAGGGCATTCGGCCCGGCACACACTACTGGATTCGCTTTCTAGCCTCTCTGTCGCACCGCTTTCGAGCATTTGCCCTACAAGCGTGTTCATCAGAGGTGCCCTTCTAAGGCGCAGACGGTACTCCCATCCGCGAGGCGTTTCAAGCTCACGCCGATGGTCACCTGGCGTCTTTACATCGCAAATCACCGGGAGTTATAAGAACAGCCAAAACCGCAACACAAAGGAAGGATCGAGCCCATGAACCAAAGCGATCGTGACTACAGTGAAAAGCGCGACTACATCCGCATGCGGGTCGATGCGGATATCACATTGATTCACGCCGGCGATTTGATTCCAGCCATCTGTATCGACCTTTCCAGCAGCGGTATGCAGGTTCAGGCTGCCCGTTCGTTCCAGGTGGGCGACACGCTGAACGTACGCATCGATTCCGAGCACGCAGCGCTCAAGGGCCTGGAAGCCGAGACCGAAGTGGTCTGGGTGACTCAACAGGACGCTGGTGGCCAGAAACTTGGGCTTACAATCCTGAAAATGAATTGAGCACGAACATAAACAAAGAAGGCGGCCAAATGGCCGCCTTCTTGTTGTTGCGCGGGTGACGATTTAAAAATCGTCTTCCACCTTGCCGTCTTTGACCTTGAACTCGCGGTTCTGCAGGTATGCGTTGCGAATGAAGATGTATTTGTCGCCGGTGATCAGCTTCTCGCTCGACAACAGGCTGGCACGGGTGTCGATCACACTCATACCAAGCGCCATGTTGCGCGCCGGAATGTCATTCATGTAGCGGTAGGGTTTGGCGTAGGTATCGACGTATATGGACGGTGCATCACGCACCGTGCTCGGGCCGAAAAACGGCAGCATTACGTAAGGACCGCTAGGCACGCCCCAATGGCCAAGGGTCTGGCCAAAGTCTTCGTCGTTGCGTTGCAGGCCCATTTTAGTGCCCACATCGAAGAACCCGGCCAGGCCGATGGTGGTGTTCATCAGCACGCGAGCCGTATCGACGCCAGCGGCGCGCGGCTTGGCCTGCAGGATGTCGTTGGCCAGGTTGCCGACGTCACCGATGTTGCGGAACATGTTGTGAATGCCGTCCGAGAGAAACGTCGGCGTAATGAACTGATAGCCCTGAGCAGCTCAAGCCCTTCCCCACACCACTCCCAACCCGACCGCTGTGCTTTTCGGTCTCAGCGGCTGTCTGGTGGATTTCGGCGCCCGCAGCCGTCAGAGCGATCACGACAGCGCTGAACGAGCGCACCCGACACCGGGCGCCCTGGAAGCGCTGAACCGCCTGCAACTTCAAGGTATTCCGTGTGCCTGGCTCGACGAGTTGCCGCACGCGCAAAGCCTCGCGCTGGCCACCTCTCTGCCGGACTGGATCACCGCCAGCCCGCACACGCTGAACAGGGGGCAATGGCCGTCCCCCGATGCGTGCTGGCAAGCCTTGATGGCGCTGAACATCGATCGCCTGGACGGTTGCGTGCTGGTCAGCGGCGAACCGCGCTTGCTGCAATCAGGCCTCAATGCCGGGCTCTGGACCATCGGCCTGGCGTCCTGTGGCTCGCTCTGCGGGATGACGCCCAGCGAGTGGCAAGCCTTGAATCAGCAGGAGCGCGAGCTCAAGCGCGGCAAGGCGACCGTGCAGCTGTTCGGCCTTGGCGTGCACTCGGTGATCGATCATCTGGGTGAACTCGACACCTGCCTGTCAGACATCGGCCTGCGCCGACGCAAGGGTGAAAAGCCCTGATTGGCCCTTCTTGATCAAGATCATGCACTTCGCTCGCCAGTGGATTAATCTAAAGGCCAGATGCAGACCTTTGGCCCATCGCTGCGGTCTATGCCAGTGCCTATCGATAAAAGGAAGAACGCCATGCCTGCCCGCGAACTGCAAGAACAGCTCAACGCCCTGCGCGAGCAACTGGAGCAGAACCCCCCACTCACGCTGGAAGAGCGTGAACACCTGCAAGAACTGATGCAGAAGATTGAGGCGCAGATCAAACTCGAAACCGCGACGCAGGACAGCAGCCTGGCGGACGGCGTCAACCTTGCCGTGGAGCGTTTTGAAGTGGACCACCCGGCGCTGGCCACCGTGTTGCGCAACATCGTGCAGACCCTGGGCAACATCGGAATCTGACCCTGCGAATGCAAAAAAGCCCCGCTAGCGATAGCGGGGCTTTTTCATTTGTGCGATCTGCAATGCAATCCCTGTGGGAGCGGGCTTGCTCGCGAAGGGGCCATCACATTCAGCATCAATGTTGAATGTAACTCCGCCTTCGCGAGCAAGCCCGCTCCCACATTAGATCTTCATTGACGGACCAGGCGGTGGTTCGGCAGTTGCACTTCTTCAGTGCTGCGATACGGGTTGATATCCAGCCCGCCGCGACGCACGTAACGCGCATACACGGTCAGTTTTTCCGGTTTCAGCAAGCGCTGCAGGTCGAGGAAGATCCGTTCTACGCACTGCTCATGGAAGTCCGAGTGCTGGCGGAAGCTCACCAGATAGGCCAGCAGGCTGGCGTGATCCAGCGCCGCGCCACGGTACTCGACCGCGACACTGCCCCAGTCCGGCTGGCTGGTGACCGGGCAATTGGATTTGAGCAGGTGGCTGTGCACGCTTTCTTCAACGATGCGCGAATCATCGCAACGCAGCAGTTCCGGGCGCGGATGCTCGTAGTTGCTGACGCTGATGTCCAGATCATCGATGCACACGCCCGGCAGCGCTACAACGCCTTCGGCCTCGACCTCGCTCAAACTGCGAATACGCACACCCACCGGTTTGCCCGCGGCCGCCGACAAATCGCTCACCAGCGTGGCTTCAAGGCTTTGGGTATCGGCGAACGGCGTCTGGTTCAGCGAGTTAAGGTACAACTTGAACGATTTGGACTCGATGATGTTCGGCGAGTCCGCCGGGATACTGAATTCGCCAATGGCCACCACCGGCTTGCCCGATGGCAGCAGCCAGGACAGTTCGAAGCAGTTCCAGAAATCCACGCCCTTGTACGGCAGGGTTTGCGCCGTCAGGCCCAGCTCGGCCCATTTCGCGGTGCGCGGGATCGGGAACAGCAAGGACGGCGTGTACGTGGCGATGTATTCGCTGGATTTGCCCAGCGGCGAATGTTCGGCTGCGGGATGCATGACGGAAACCTGACTAAAGAATCAGCGGATTCTACCAGCCTTTGCTCCCGCCTTTGAGTGCTTACTGACTGACAGTCAATTTGCCGACCATGCCCGCCTGATAGTGGCCGGGAATATTGCAGGCGAACTCCAGGTTGCTGGCTTTCTTGAAGGTCCAGGTCAATTCGGCGGTTTTGCCCGGTTCAATCAGCACGCTGTTCGGATCGTCGTGCTTCATGCTTGCGCCGTGATCCATGCCTGGCATCGAGTTGTGACCCATGCCCGCCATCGAACCGTGGTCCATGGGAGCGCTTTTCATCATGGTCGGGGTGAGCATGCCGCCCTGTTGCATTTTCAGCATTTCCTGTTGATGCGCAGCATGCATCGCCGCGTCACCCAGGTTGAACTCGTGCAGTAACTGGCCTTTATTGATCAGTACAAAGCGCACCGTCTCACCGGCTTTGATGTCCAGCGTCTTGGGTGTGAACGACATGTCGCTCATCACGATTTCGACGCTGCGCGTAGCCTTCGCCGCCGGGGCCGGTGTGCCGAAGTCGTAGGTCTGTGCTGGCGACGCCCACACGGGAAAGCTCAACGCCAACAAGCAGCCGGCAAGTACCAATCGATGACGCAAAAACATGAGTATAACGCACCTGTTCCATTGACCTCGAGCTGCCCATGAAATTGCTGATCGTCGAAGACCAACCGAAAACCGGCCACTACTTGCGCCAAGGCCTGACCGAGGCCGGTTTCAACGTCGAGCTGGTAGCCGACGGCAACACCGGCCAGCATCTGGCGCTGACCGGCGATTACGCGCTGCTGATTCTCGACGTGATGCTCCCCGGCCGTGACGGCTGGCAGATATTGCAAGCGGTGCGTAGCGCCGGCCTGGATATCCCGGTGCTGTTTCTCACCGCCCGCGATGCCGTCGAAGACCGGGTTCATGGCCTGGAACTGGGCGCCGACGATTACCTGGTCAAGCCGTTCGCCTTTTCCGAATTGCTGGCCCGCGTGCGCAGCCTGTTACGTCGCGGCAGCGCGACGTCGCAGGAAACCAGTCTGCAACTGGCCGATTTGCGGCTGGACCTGTTTCGCCGTCGGGTCGAGCGCGGCGGCCAGCGCATCGACCTGACCGCCAAGGAATTCGCCCTGCTGGAACTGCTCTTGCGCCGCCAGGGCGAAGTACTGCCCAAATCGCTGATCGCTTCGCAGGTCTGGGACATGAATTTCGACAGTGACACCAATGTCATTGAAGTGGCGATCCGCCGCCTGCGCCTGAAGATCGACGACGACTTCCCGAACAAGTTGATTC
>NZ_JBFTLU010000265.1:0-9576 GCF_056396605.1 Pseudomonas sp. 05T35 | reverse complement strand
GCTGTACACCGATCGCGTGACCTATGCGGCCATTGGCGGTGCACTTTTCGAGTGGTTGATGGTCAATGCCTACATGCGGCGGATTTTCGAGGCGCGGCATCGCAATATGCTGCGTTTGCTGGGCTGAAGCAGCGTGTATGCGGCCCTGTGGGAGCTAGCCTGCTCGCGATGCGGCCATAACATTCAAGCATCTATGTCGGATGTAACACCGCCATCGTCGGAACGCCGCCCGGAGCAGGCTCGCTCCCACAGGGTGTTGTGTTGGTTGTTAGTGTTGTATCCAGGTTGTGTGACGACTCATGACAATTTGTGTTCGGCCATAGGTCGTCGGACAATTTCGTGGTTAACTTCGACCTCTTCGATATTTTCCAAACAACGTTCAGAAGGACTCCGTTCATGGCTCAAGTCACCCTCAAAGGCAATCCGGTTCAAGTCAACGGCCAACTGCCACAAGCCGGCTCCAAGGCACCAGCCTTTTCCCTGGTTGCCGGCAATCTGTCCGACGTGACCCTGGCAAGCTTCGCCGGCAAACGCAAAGTGCTGAACATCTTCCCAAGCATCGACACTCCGACCTGCGCTACCTCGGTACGCAAGTTCAACGCTCAGGCCAACGACGTGGCCAACACCGTTGTACTGTGCATCTCGGCTGACCTGCCGTTCGCCCAGGCACGTTTCTGCGGCGCTGAAGGTCTGGAAAACGTACAGAACCTGTCGACCCTGCGCGGTCGTGAGTTCATCGAAAACTACGGCGTTGCCATTGCCGACGGCCCACTCAAAGGCCTGACCGCCCGTGCAGTGGTCGTACTCGATGAAAACGACACCGTGCTGCACAGCGAGCTGGTTAAAGAAATCGCTGAAGAACCAAACTACGAAGCGGCGTTGGCCGTTTTGAAGTAACCACATTTTACAATTATTAACGGCCTGGCTCTGTCCAGGCCGTTTTCATTTGTGCTTCAGAGCCTTAGCAAAAAATCGCAAAAGCAGGCTGAAGGTAAATTGCCGGTAAAGGCGCTTTGCTTAAATGCCGTCAGTGCTTATCTTTCAGCCTTCCGTATAAAGATGCCCACACGCGCCCAATGGTTGATCATTCCATGCAATCCTCTGCTTCCCGTCATTCCCGTCGCTGGCTATTTGGCCTGCTGGTCCTGTTGGTCATTGCTGGCCTGTGCTGGAAGTTCTGGCCAGGCGGTGCGACTCATAAGGCCGCGCCAGTAGCAAAAGCCGCGGCCGGGCATGTCGGCAAGTCTGGCGGGATGCGTCCCGGTTTTGGCGGCGCCACAGGACCGGTCCCGGTTCGGGTCGCGCCTGCTGTCGTGGGGGATTTCCCGCTGTACTACAAAGCGCTGGGCACGGTCACTGCGCTGAACACCATCAATGTGCGCAGCCGTGTGGGCGGTGAACTGGTGAAGATTGCGTTTGAAGAAGGGCAGATGGTCAAGGCTGGCGACCTGCTCGCCGAGATCGACCCGCGCCCTTACCAGAACGCCTTGCTCCAGGCCGAAGGCACGCTGTTGCAGAACCAGGCTCAGTTGAAAAACGCGCAGGTGGATCTGGAACGCTATCGCGGTTTGTATGCGCAAGACAGTATCGCCAAACAGACCCTCGACACCGCCGCTGCGTTGGTGGGGCAGTACCAGGGCACGGTCAAGACCAATCAGGCGGCGGTCAACGACGCCAAACTCAATCTGGAATTCACCAAGATCCGTGCGCCGATTACCGGGCGTGTCGGTCTGCGGCAGCTGGACGTTGGCAACCTGGTGTCCGCCAATGACACCACGTCCCTGGCGGTCATTACCCAGACCCAGCCGATCAGCGTGGTCTTTACCTTGCCGGAAAACACCCTCGATACCGTGCTGACCCGCTACCACTCCGGTGCCAAACTGCCGGCTGAAGCCTGGGATCGTGGCGATACCAAAATGCAGGCCAGCGGCGTCTTGCAAAGCCTCGACAACCAGATCGACACCACCACCGGCACACTGAAGTTCAAGGCGCGCTACGACAATCGCGATCTGGCACTGTTCCCGAATCAGTTCGTCAACGTCCGACTGCTGGCCGATACCCTCAAAGGCGTGGTGCTGGCGCCTTCGGCAGCCATTCAGTTCGGCACCAACGGCACCTTTGCCTACGTACTGGACGGTGACAAGAAAGTCACCATTCGCCCGTTGAAGATCGGTGCCAGCGATGGTGACAACACGGTGATCCAGGAAGGCTTGAAAGCCGGTGATCGCGTGGTTCTGGAAGGCACTGACCCCCTGAGCATGCTGGCCATTGTTCTGGCCGGCATGATTGCCTACAAGTTGCTGCCGGTCTCGGCACTGCCTCAGGTCGATTACCCGACCATTCGGGTCATGACCCTGTACCCGGGCGCCAGTCCGGATGTCATGACCAGTGCGGTGACTGCGCCACTCGAGCGCCAGTTCGGGCAAATGCCCGGCCTGACCCAAATGGCCTCGACCAGTTCCGGCGGCGCCTCGGTACTGACCCTGCGTTTCAGCCTCGACATCAACATGGACGTCGCCGAGCAGCAGGTGCAGGCGGCGATCAACGCGGCGACCAATCTGTTGCCCAAGGACTTGCCGGCACCGCCGGTGTACAACAAGGTCAACCCGGCGGACACCCCGGTGCTGACCCTGGCGATCACCTCCAAAACCATGCTGCTGCCCAAACTCAATGATTTGGTCGACACGCGCATGGCGCAGAAAATCGCCCAGATCAGTGGCGTCGGCATGGTCAGCATTGCCGGCGGCCAGCGTCAGGCCGTGCGGATCAAGGTCAACCCGCAAGCCTTGGCGGCCAACGGCTTGAACCTGTCGGACGTGCGCACCTTGATCGGCGCGTCCAACGTCAACCAGCCCAAAGGCAACTTCGACGGCCCGACCCGGGTCTCGATGCTCGATGCCAACGATCAGTTGACCTCGCCCAAGGACTACGCCGAACTGATTCTGGCCTACAAGAACGGTGCGCCGTTGCGACTCAAGGACGTCGCGCAGATTGTCGATGGCGCCGAAAACGAACGTCTCGCGGCGTGGGCCAATGAAAACCAGGCCGTGCTGCTGAACATCCAGCGCCAGCCGGGTGCCAACGTGATCGAGGTGGTCGACCGGATCAAGGCCCTGTTGCCGAGCATCACCGACAACCTGCCGGCCGGCCTCGACGTTACCGTGCTGACCGATCGCACCCAGACCATCCGGGCGTCCGTCACCGACGTGCAGCATGAGCTGTTGATCGCCATCGCCCTGGTGGTGATGGTGACGTTCCTGTTCTTGCGCCGGGCCAGTGCCACGATCATTCCGTCGATCGCGGTGCCATTGTCGCTGATCGGCACCTTCGGCGTGATGTACCTGGCCGGTTTTTCGGTCAACAACCTGACCTTGATGGCGTTGACCATTGCCACCGGTTTTGTGGTGGACGACGCGATCGTCATGCTGGAAAACATTTCGCGCTTCATCGAGGAGGGCGACAGCCCGTTGCAGGCGGCGCTCAAGGGCGCCAAGCAGTGCTCAAGCGTGAACCCAAGCCAGAAGAACAGGGCCGTTTCTACCGGGCCAGCGGTGCGTGGATCGACTGGCTGATCGCCGCCTACGGGCGCAAGTTGCAGTGGGTGCTCAAGCATCAGCCGCTGACCTTGCTGGTGGCCATCGCTACCCTGGGGCTGACAGTGTTCCTGTACATCGTTGTACCCAAGGGCTTTTTCCCGGTGCAGGACACCGGGGTAATCCAGGGTATTTCCGAGGCGCCGCAGTCGATTTCCTTCGCCGCCATGAGCCAGCGCCAGCAGGAGCTGGCCAAGGTCATCCTGGCCGATCCGGCGGTGCAAAGCCTGTCGTCCTATATCGGAGTCGACGGCGACAACGCGACCCTCAACAGCGGGCGCTTGCTGATCAATCTCAAGCCGCACAAAGAGCGTGATCTGAGCGCGGCCCAGGTGATCAGCCGGTTGCAGCCGCAGCTGGACAAACTGGTGGGCATTCGTCTGTTCATGCAGCCGGTGCAGGACCTGACCATCGAAGACCGGGTCAGCCGCACACAATACCAATTCAGCATGTCGTCGCCGGATGCCGAGATGCTCAGCCTGTGGAGCGGGCGACTGGTCGAGGCGCTGCGCAAGCAACCCGAGCTGACTGACGTTGCCAGCGACTTGCAGGACAAGGGCTTGCAGGTCTATCTGGTGATCGACCGTGACGCGGCTTCGCGAATCGGGGTTTCGGTGTCGAACATCACCGACGCGCTGTACGACGCTTTTGGCCAGCGCCAGATCTCGACCATTTACACCCAGGCCAGCCAATACCGTGTGGTAATGCAGGCGCAGGACGGCGAGAAGATCGGCCCGCAGGCGCTGGAACAGATTCACGTCAAGACCACTAATGGCGGTCAGGTGCGGTTGTCCAGCCTGGCTCATGTCGAAGAGCGCCAGGCGCAATTGGCGATTGCGCATATCGGCCAGTTCCCGGCAGTAATGATGTCCTTCAACCTCGCGCCCGGCGTGGCGCTGGGGCAGGCCGTCGAGCTGATCAACAAGGTGCAACAGGACATCGGCATGCCGCTTGGCGTGCAGACACAGTTCCAGGGTGCGGCCCAGGCGTTCGAGGCTTCGCTGTCGAGCACCTTGCTGCTGATTCTGGCGGCGGTGGTGACCATGTACATCGTGCTCGGCGTGCTGTACGAGAGCTACATTCACCCGATTACCATTCTCTCGACATTGCCATCGGCGGCGGTCGGCGCCTTGCTGGCGTTGATTCTCAGCGGCAACGACCTGGGCATGATCGCAATCATCGGCATCATCTTGCTGATCGGCATCGTCAAGAAGAACGCGATCATGATGATCGACTTCGCCCTCGACGCCGAGCGTAATCAGGGCATGGACCCGGCGACCGCGATCTATCAGGCGGCGCTGCTGCGTTTCCGGCCAATCCTGATGACCACCCTGGCCGCGCTGTTTGGCGCGGTGCCGTTGATGCTCGCCACCGGCTCKGGGGCCGAGCTGCGCCAGCCATTGGGTCTGGTGATGGTCGGTGGCTTGCTGGTGAGCCAGGTGCTGACGCTGTTTACCACGCCGGTGATCTATCTGTACTTCGACCGCCTCGGTCGGCGCTGGCGACGTGCGCCTGAGCGTCTGGAGCCGGTAGAGCAGCCATGAACCTGTCCGGACCTTTCATTCGCCGGCCGGTAGCGACGATGCTGCTGAGCCTGGCGATCATGTTGCTGGGCGGTGTGAGTTTCGGCTTGCTGCCGGTGTCGCCGCTGCCGCAAATGGATTTCCCGGTGATCGTGGTGTCGGCGAGCCTGCCGGGTGCTAGCCCCGAGGTCATGGCCTCCACCGTGGCGACGCCGCTGGAGCGATCCTTCGGCGCCATCGCCGGGGTCAACACCATGAGCAGCCGATCCAGCCAGGGTTCGACCCGGGTGATCCTGCAATTTGACATGGACCGCGATATCAATGGTGCGGCGCGAGAAGTGCAAGCGGCGATCAACGCCTCGCGCAACCTGCTGCCCAGTGGTATGCGCAGTATGCCGACCTACAAGAAGGTCAACCCGTCCCAGGCGCCGATCATGGTGCTGTCGCTGACCTCGGACGTGCTGGAAAAAGGTCAGCTCTACGACCTGGCCTCGACCATCCTTTCGCAAAGCCTGTCTCAGGTGCCCGGTGTCGGCGAGGTGCAGATTGGCGGCAGTTCGTTGCCGGCGGTGCGCATCGAACTCGAACCGCAACTGCTGAACCAGTACGGCGTGGCGCTGGATGATGTGCGCAACACCATCGCCAACGCCAACGTGCGCCGGCCCAAGGGCTCGATCGAAGACGATCAGCGGATGTGGCAGGTCCAGGCCAACGACCAGTTGGAGAAGGCCAAGGATTATGAACCGCTGATCATTCGCTACCAGAATGGCTCGGCATTGCGCCTGGGCGATGTGGCCAAGGTTCGCGACAGCGTCGAAGACCGCTACAACAGCGGTTTCTTCAACGACGACGCGGCAGTGCTGTTGGTGATCAACCGCCAGGCCGGCGCCAACATCATTAAAACGGTCAACGATATCAAGGCGCAGTTGCCGGCGTTGCAGGCGGTGTTGCCGGCCAGCGTCAAGCTGAACCTGGCGATGGACCGTTCACCGGTGATCAAGGCGACCTTGCACGAAGCGGAAATGACCCTGCTGATTGCCGTGGCACTGGTGATTCTGGTGGTCTACCTGTTTCTCGGTAACTTCCGCGCGTCGTTGATCCCGACGCTGGCGGTACCGGTGTCGCTGGTCGGTACGTTCGCGGTGATGTACCTCTATGGCTTTTCGCTGAACAACCTGTCGCTGATGGCGCTGATTCTGGCAACGGGGCTGGTGGTGGACGATGCCATCGTGGTGCTCGAAAACATTTCGCGGCACATCGACGAAGGGATCGCGCCGATGAAGGCGGCGTACCTGGGCGCCAAGGAAGTCGGTTTTACCTTGCTGTCGATGAACGTCTCGCTGGTGGCGGTGTTCCTGTCGATTCTGTTCATGGGCGGGATCATCGAGAGCCTGTTCCGTGAATTTTCGATAACGCTTGCAGCGTCAATCGTGGTGTCGCTGGTGGTCTCGCTGACCCTGACGCCGATGCTCTGCGCCCGCTGGCTGAAACCCCACATACCCGGCGAAGAAAACCGTTTGCAGCGCGCCAGTCGGCGCGCCAACGACTGGATGGTCAAGCACTATGCCAGCGGCCTGGATTGGGTGCTGCGTCACAAGCGGCTGACGCTGCTCAGCCTGTTTGTCACCATTGGCGTCAACATCGCCTTGTACGTGGTGGTGCCAAAGACCTTCCTGCCGCAGCAGGACACCGGTCAACTGATCGGTTTTGTCCGCGGCGACAATGGCCTGTCGTTCAATGTCATGCAGCCGAAAATGGAAACCTTCCGCCGTGCAGTGTTGAAAGACGATGCCGTGGAAAGTGTCGCCGGTTTTATCGGCGGTACCAACGGTACCAATAACGCTTTCATGCTGGTGCGCCTGAAGCCGATCAAGGAACGCAATATTTCTGCGCAGAAGGTCATCGAACGGCTGCGCAAGGAAATGCCCAAGGTCGCCGGTGCCCAGTTGATGCTGATGGCCGACCAGGACTTGCAGTTTGGCGGTGGCCGCGAACAGACCACCTCGCAATACACCTACATCCTGCAAAGCGGCGATTTGTCGGCGTTGCGCGAGTGGTACCCGAAAGTCGTCGCTGCGCTCAAGGCGCTGCCTGAACTGACGGCCATCGACGCCCGCGAAGGGCGGGGTGCTGCGCAGGTGACGCTGGTGGTCGATCGTGACCAGGCCAAACGCCTGGGGGTCGACATGTCGATGGTCACCGCCGTGCTGAACAACGCCTATAGCCAGCGCCAGATCTCGACCATTTACGACAGCCTCAACCAGTATCAGGTGGTGATGGAGGTCAATCCGAAATACGCCCAGGACCCGATCACCCTCAATCAGGTCCAGGTGATTACCGCTGCCGGTGCGCGCATTCCGCTGTCAGCGATTGCCCACTATGAAAACAGCCTGGAAAACGACCGGGTCAGCCATGAAGGGCAGTTCGCTTCCGAAAGCGTCTCTTTTGATATGGCCGAAGGCGTCACCGTTGAACAAGGCTCGGCCGCCATCGAGCGGGCGATTGCCAAGCTGGGGCTGCCGGAAGAAGTGATCGCCAAGATGGCCGGCACTGCCGACGCTTTCGCGGCGACCCAGAAGAGTCAGCCGTGGATGATTCTCGGTGCGCTGGTGGCGGTGTATCTGGTGCTGGGCGTGCTGTACGAAAGTTACGTGCACCCGCTGACCATCCTCTCGACGTTGCCTTCGGCAGGTGTCGGTGCGTTGCTGTCGATCTATGTGCTGGGTGGCGAGTTCAGCCTGATTTCGCTGCTCGGGCTGTTTTTGCTGATCGGCGTGGTGAAGAAAAACGCCATTCTGATGATCGACCTCGCGTTGCAGCTTGAACGCCATCAGGGCATGGAACCGCTGGAGTCGATTCGCAGTGCGTGTCTGTTGCGTCTGCGGCCGATTCTGATGACCACCCTGGCGGCGATTCTGGGCGCCTTGCCCTTGTTGCTCAGCACCGCCGAAGGCGCGGAAATGCGCCAACCACTGGGCCTGACCATTATCGGCGGGTTGATTTTCAGCCAGGTGCTGACGCTTTTCACCACCCCGGTGGTTTACCTCTACCTCGACCGTTTGCGCCATCGGGTCAACCGCTGGCGTGGGGTTCGTACCGATGCTTCTCTGGAAACTCCGCTATGACTGACCGTTGCCCACTCAACCTCGACGCACCGATGGCCCGGCGCCTGGTATCGGCCCGTGGTTCGCGTTTGCTGAGTCTTTCGCTCAGCGTCTTGATGCTCAGTGCCTGCGCCATCGGCCCGGATTATCAGCGCCCGACAGTGGCCGAGCCGGCACAGTACAAGCAGGCGGACGGCTGGCGTCAGGCGACGCCGAGTGATTCATTGGCGCGTGGTGCCTGGTGGGAACTGTACGGTGATCAGCAGCTCAACGGGCTGGTCGAAAAACTCAACAGTGCCAACCAGACCGTTGCCCAGTCCGAAGCCCAGTACCGTCAGGCTCAGGCGTTGGTCCGCAGTGCCCGGGGGGCGTTTTTTCCGACGGTTGATCTGAGCGCCGGGAAAACCCGTTCCAGTCAGGGCACCGGTAGCAGCAGTTCAAGCCTGAGCAGTACCAACAGTGGTATCCGCGACACCTATAACACTCAGCTTGGGGTGAGCTGGGAAGCGGACGTCTGGGGCAAATTGCGTCGTGGCCTGGAAGCCGACAAGGCCAGTGCCGAAGCGAGTTTTGCCGACCTGGCCGCCATGCGCCTGAGCCAGCAATCGGAGCTGGTGCAGAACTACCTGCAATTGCGAGTGATCGACCAGCAAAAGCGCCTGCTGCAAGCCACGGTCGAGAATTATCAGCGCTCGCTGCAAATGACTGAAAACCAATACCGTGCGGGAGTGTCCGGCAAGGACGCGGTCGCCCAGGCGCAAACCCAGCTCAAAAGCACTCAGGCCGACATGGTCGACCTGATCTGGCAGCGTGCGCAGTTCGAGAACGCGATTGCGGTGCTGATCGGCTTGCCGCCGGCTGAGTTCAATCTGGCTGAAACCCGGAACATTCCAGCATTGCCGCAGGTTCCGCTGAGCCTGCCCTCGCAACTGCTGGAGCGACGCCCGGACATCGCCTCCGCCGAGCGTTCGGTGATTGCCGCCAACGCCAACATCGGCGTGGCCAAGGCGGCTTACTACCCGGACCTGACCTTGAGCATGAGTGGCGGCTACAGCAGTAGCAGTTACTCTAACCTGATCAGCTTGCCGAACCGTTTCTGGTCGGTGGGGCCAAAACTCGCCATGACCTTGTTCGATGGCGGCCAGCGCTCGGCGGAAGTCGACCGCACGGAGGCGGCCTACGACCAGACCGTGGCCAAGTATCGGCAAACCGTGCTCGACGGGTTCCGCGAAGTCGAAAACTACCTGGTGCAGCTCAAGGTCATGGAAGACGAAGCAGCAGTGCGTCAGGAAGCGCTGGACGCGGCCCGCGAGTCGTTGCGCCTGACCCTGAACCAGTACAAGGCCGGGTTGATTG
>NZ_JBFTLU010000264.1:0-6087 GCF_056396605.1 Pseudomonas sp. 05T35 | reverse complement strand
ACGCATCATCGGCCACCAGCGCCTGACAGAACTCCGCCCGCGGGTCGGGAATCGAGTAGGTATCGCCATTCTCATCCACGCCCTTCAAGTAAATCGCCCACGCTGCCACCACCAACGCCGCACGTCGGGTCTCGCGGCCATCGGCAATCAAGCGGTTGATGGTCGGTACGGTGAATTTCGGAAACTTCGACGAGCCGTCGGAGCATACCCGCGCCAGTTGATCGGCAATCGCCTGATTGGAGAATCGTTCGACCAGGGTGTTCTTGTACTGCGTCAGGTCAATGCCCGGCACCGGCGCCAATTGCGGCGTTACGTCCAGGTCTATGTAGGCGCGCATGTAACGCACGAACAGCGGATCGTTCATGGTTTCGTGGACGAAGCGATAGCCCTTGAGAAAGCCCAGGTAAGTCAGGGCCAGATGGCTGCCGTTGAGCAGTTTGATTTTCATCTCTTCGTAAGGCGTGACGTCGTCGGTGAACTGCACGCCGACTTTTTCCCAGGCTGGACGACCGTTGACGAAGTTGTCTTCCAGCACCCATTGCACGAAGGGTTCGCAGACCACTGGCCATAGATCGTCGATGCCGTGTTCGTCGTGCAGGTGCAAGCGGTGAGCCGAGCTGGTCATTGGGGTGATGCGGTCGACCATGGCGTTGGGGAAACTGACGTTTGTGGCGATCCAGTCCCGCAGATCGGCATCGCGCAGGGCGGCGAAGGCCAGCAGCGCCTTACGGGTGACCGCGCCGTTGTGTGGCAGGTTATCGCAGGACATCAAGGTGAACGCTGGAATACCGGCGGCGCGGCGTTTGGCCAGGGCCGCACAGAGGAAGCCGAACACGGTTTTCGGTGAGTTCGGATGCGCCAGGTCATGCTGGATCTGTGGCAGTTGGGCCATGAACTCGCCCGTGCTGTCGTCAATGCAATAACCGCCCTCGGTGATAGTCAGCGAGACGATGCGAATGCCCGGGCTGGCGAGTTTATCGATCAGCGCCTGGGTACCGTCTTCGGCCAGCAGCATGTCGCTGATGGCACCGATGACCCGTACTTCGGTGTCGCCGCTGTCGCCCAGCTCAAACAGCGTGAACAGGTAATCCTGGCTGGCCAGGTCATCCCGGGCGCGGCGATCTTCGGCACGCAGGCCGATGCCGCAGATGCTCCAGTCCAGGCCTTCTCCAGTGTTCATCAAGGCATCGGTGTAATAGGCCTGATGGGCGCGATGGAAACCGCCGACGCCGATGTGTGCGATACCCTGGCGAGTCGCACTCAGGGGGTAGGCGGGCAGAGCCACTTCAGCTGCCAGACGGGTAAGGTTGGGCTTGTTCAGTTTCATGTCGGGTCTCGGCAATCAGGCAGCGGCACGCAGCGGTCTGGCCACCGCCACCCCGCTGGCATCGAATAAGTGGCAGTGTTCGGCGTCCAGATGCAGGCTCAGTTGTTCGCCATAACGGCTCGCCAGATCGCCGCGAATGCGCATGGTCAGCGCTTCACCGGAGGCGGTCAGAACGTGGCAGAAGGTGTCGCTGCCCAGGCGTTCGCTGACGTCGGCGGTGACTTGCAAGGTGCAGTCGCCGGGTAACGCGAGGTTCAGGTGTTCCGGACGAATACCCAGCGTCACCGCGCCGCCAATGCTCAGGTTGGCACCGCTCAGCGGCAATGTGATGCGAGTGCCGGCGTCCAGTAGCACTTCGCAGTTCTGGCGTTCGACACGGGTGACCTTGCCCTTGAGAAAGCCCATTTTCGGGGTGCCGAGAAAGCCTGCGACAAACAGGTTGGCCGGCTGGTGATAGAGCTCCAGCGGCGAGCCGACCTGTTCGATCCGACCACCGTTGAGCACGACGACTTTGTCAGCCAGGGTCATGGCTTCGACCTGGTCGTGGGTCACGTAGATCATCGTTGCTTGCAGTTCTTTATGCAGTCGCGCCAGCTCCAGGCGCATCTGTACCCGCAGGGCGGCGTCGAGGTTGGACAGTGGTTCATCGAACAGGAAGATTTTCGGGTTGCGCACAATCGCCCGGCCGATCGCCACGCGCTGGCGTTGGCCACCGGAGAGCTGTTTCGGCTTGCGTTCGAGCATCGGCCCGAGCTCGAGAATTCGTGCCGCTTCGTTGACCTTTTTCTCTACCTCGGCCTTGTTCACTCCGGCCAGGTCGAGGGCGAAGGACATGTTCTTGCGCACGCTCATGTGCGGGTAGAGGGCATAGGTCTGGAACACCATCGCCAGGTCACGCTTGGCCGGGCTGACTTCGGTGATGTCGCGTCCGTCCAGTTCGATGCTGCCGGCAGTGACTTCTTCCAGCCCGGCGATCAGCCGCAGCAGGGTCGATTTGCCGCAGCCGGACGGGCCGACGAAGACCACGAACTCGCGGTCATTCACTTCAAGGTCGATGCCTTTGATGATGGAAAAGCCTTCGAAACCTTTTTGCAGATTTTTGATTTTCAGGTGGGCCATGACGGGCCTCCACTTTTAATGATTCGAAAGGGGCGTTATTTCACGGCGCCAAAGGACAGGCCGCGGACCAGTTGTTTCTGGCTGATCCAGCCGAAGATCAGGATCGGTGCGCAGGCCAGGGTCGAGACCGCCGACAACTTGGCCCAGAACAACCCTTCGGGACTGGAGTACGAGGCGATCAACGCAGTCAATGGCGCGGCTTTCGACGAGGTGAGGTTCAGTGACCAGAACGCCTCGTTCCAGCACAGGATCAGCGACAGCAACACGGTCGATGCCAGTCCGCCCTTGGCGATCGGCAGCAGCACCCGGACCATTTCCTGCCACAGTGTGGCGCCGTCCAGTCGCGCCGCTTCGAGGATGTCCTTGGGAATGTCCTTGAAGTAGGTGTAAATCATCCAGACCACAATCGGCAGGTTGATCAGCGTGTAGATGATGATCAGCGCGATCCGCGTATCGARCAGGCCGAAACTCTTGGCTAGCAGGTAGATCGGCATCAGCACGCCCACCGGCGGCAGCATCTTGGTCGAGAGCATCCACAGCAGCGTGCCCTTGGTGCGCTGGGTTTCGTAGAACGCCATCGAGTACGCCGCCGGCACTGCGATCAGCAGGCACAGCGCTGTCGCGCTGAACGAAATCACTACCGAGTTCCAGGCGAAGCTGAAGTAGCCGCTACGCTCGTTGACGTGCAGGTAGTTCTCCAGCGTTGGCGTGAAGATGAACTGCGGCGGCGTGGCGAACGCGTCGATCTCGGTTTTGAAACTGGTCAGCACCATCCAGAAGATCGGGAAGAAAATCAGGATCGCGATGGCCCAGGCCAGGGTGCCCAGCAGCAGGCTTTGCAGGCGGCGGGTTTGTTGAAGAGTCATGGCAGGCCTCAGGCTTTGTCTGTCAGGTTTTTGCCGATCATCCGCACCAGGATGATCGCCGCAATGTTGGCAATCACCACCGCGATCAAGCCACCGGCCGAGGCCATGCCGACGTCGAACTGCACCAGCGCCTGGTTGTAGATCAGGTACGCGAGGTTGGTCGAGGCGTAGCCGGGGCCGCCGTTGGTGGTGGTGAAGATTTCGGCGAACACCGAGAGCAGGAAGATGGTTTCGATCATCACCACCACCGCAATCGGTCGCGCCAGGTGCGGCAGGGTCAGGTGCCAGAAGATCGCGACGGGGCCGGCGCCATCCAGGCGTGCCGCTTCTTTCTGTTCCTGGTCGAGGGATTGCATGGCGGTCATCAGGATCAGGATCGCGAAGGGCAGCCATTGCCACGAGACAATGATGATGATCGACAGCAACGGATAGTGCGCGAGCCAGTCCACCGGTTGCGCGCCGAAGAGCTTCCACACGGCCGCGAGAATCCCCGAGACCGGATGGAAAATCAGGTTCTTCCAGATCAGCGCGCCGACGGTGGGCATGATGAAGAACGGCGAGATCAACATTACTCGCACGATGCCGCGGCCAAGAAACTCACTGGCCTCCAGCAAGGCGCTGATCAATACGCCGAACACCACGCTGATCAGCAGCACGCTGCCGACCAGCAACAAGGTATTGGTGGCGCCCGGCAGGAAGCCCGAATCGGTCAGGAAGTAGCTGAAGTTCTCCAGCCCGACGAACGCGTTGTCGCCGGGGTACAGCAAGTTGTAGCGGATCAGCGAAAAGTACAGGGTCATGCCCAGCGGCACGATCATCCATAGCAGCAACAGCGCCACCGAAGGGCTGACCAGAAACCAGCCCGGGTTGGCCAGCCGGCTTTTACGCAGCGGCGCCGGAATGTCCATTTGTGCTTTGAGAGTCGAGGTATTCATGGCGATCACAACCGATTGAGAACAGGCAAATGAAGATCCAGTGTGGGAGCGAGCTTGCTCCGGGCGGCGATCCGACGATGGCGATTGATCAGCCGACATCGATGTTGAATGTCATGGCCTCATCGCGAGCAGGCTCGCTCCCACAGGGGTTTCCGGGTTACTTGGGATAACCCGCGCGCTTCATTTCACGTTCGGTGGTTTGCTGGGCCGCCGCCAGGGCCTGGTCGACGGTGGTCTGGCCGATCAGCGCGGCGGAGAACAGCTTGCCGACCTGGGTACCAACGGCCTGGAACTCGGGAATGGTCACCAACTGGATGCCGATATAGGGCACCGGCTTGAGGGTCGGTTTGCCCGGATCGGCGACCTTCAGCGATTCCAGCGTGACCTTGGCGAACGGCGCGGCATTCATGTAGGCCGCGCTGTAGGTCGAAGCGCGAGTGCCAGGCGGCACGTTGGCGATACCGTCCTTCTCGGCCACCAGCGCGCCGTACTCTTTGGAGGTGGCCCAGGCACTGAAGGTTTTTGCCGCGTCCTTGGCTTTGGAGCTGGTGGGGATCGCCAGTGCCCAGGAGTACAACCAGGCCGAGCCTTTGTCGGTCACTTGATGGGGCGCGTAGGTGAAGCCGACGTGGTCGCTGACTTTGCTTTGGGTCTTGTCGGTGACGAACGAACCGGCAACGCTGGCGTCGACCCAGATCGCGCACTTGCCGCTGTTGAACAGCGCGAGGTTCTCATTGAAGCCGTTGCTGGAAGCACCCGGCGGGCCGGACTTTTTCATGGTGTCGGCGTAGAAGCTCAGTGCGTTCTTCCACTCGGGACCGCTGAATTCCGGCTGCCACTTCTCATCGAACCAGCGTGCGCCGTAGGCGTTGGCGATGGTGGYGATCAGCGCCATATTCTCGCCCCAGCCGGTCTTGCCGCGCAGGCAGATACCGTACTGTTCCTGGTCGGGTTTGTTGAGTTTGCCAGCGAATTCGCCGATCTGCTCCCAGGTCGGATGCTCGGGCATGGCCAGGCCTGCGTCCTTGAACAGGTCGGTGCGGTAATAGGTCATGGAGCTTTCGGCATAGAACGGCAGGGCGTACAGCGTGCCCTTGACCGACAGGCCTTCACGCACGGAAGGGAAGACGTCGTCGAGCGCGTAACTGGCAGGGAGGTCCTTCATCGGTTCCAGCCAGCCCTTGGCGCCCCACAGTGCAGCTTCGTACATGCCGATGGTCAACACATCGAACTGGCCGCCCTGGGTGGCGATGTCGGTGGTCAGGCGCTGACGCAGGACGTTTTCTTCCAGCACCACCCAATTGAGCTTGATCTCCGGGTGCTCGGCCTCGAAGGTTTTCGAGAGCTTTTGCATGCGGATCATGTCGCTGTTGTTGACGGTGGCAATGGTCAGGGTTTGTGCGCCAAGGCTGACGCTGCTGAGGGTCATGCAGGTGCAGGCAAGCAGAGCTTTTACAGTGGGTTTCATCGCGCACTCCTCTTCTGAGCCCTGGGGGCAGCAGAAGGACAGTTATTGTTTTTGTGTCTTCCGGAGGTAGGAAGAATCTGAGGCTGATTACAGCCCTCAACACACGCGATGACAAATCATTGGTAGCACTTGCACTGATACTATTTTGCACATGGAAAGATCGCAGGCTATGCCAGCTCTTTGTTGGAGTTGGCGCAGCCTGCGATCTTCAATGTCGTCTTACCACAGTTTGACGCTGTAACTGAGGACCAGGCGGTTTTCGTTGGTGTCGCGTTGGTAGTTGCTTTTGCTCATGCCATTGCGCCAGCGGGCGCTGACGTTTTTCAGCGGGCCGCTCTGGATGGTGTAGCCCAGGTCGGTGTAGCCCAGGTC
>NZ_JBFTLU010000263.1:0-6100 GCF_056396605.1 Pseudomonas sp. 05T35 | reverse complement strand
CTCTACCTATGCGCCGACATTCAGCGATGAACTGGAGCTTTCAGCCAGCCAACAGCGGATCCCGGTGCTGTGCCTGCATGGTCAATACGACGATGTCGTCCAGAACGCCATGGGACGCAGTGCGTACGAGCATTTGAAGACCCGTGGTGTCACCGCGACATGGCAGGAATACCCAATGGGTCACGAAGTGTTACCCGAAGAAATCCGCGATATTGGCGTCTGGCTCGCGGACCGCTTGCGCTAATACAGAAACTTCCTGTAGCTGTATGAGCAACACACTACGCCGCGCCGGTTTCTTGCATTACACTGGCCGGCGTACATTCCTTAACCAATTGATGAGATGACCGTGCTCAAAGCACTCAAAAAAATGTTCGGTAAAAGCGAGGCTGAGCAGCTCGCGCCCAGCTCCAGCGCACCTTCCCACACACCCGGCAGCCGCACCGACGGTCATCAGCCTGGCCGGACCGCAGCAGTCGCGGCACCGAAACATACGCCCGCGAACACACCGGCCACCGAGCCTGTTGCGGACAAACCGCGCAGCGAGACGCCAAAACCTGCACAACCGCGCCGTGAACGTGCGCCGAAACCGCCCGTAGTCGCCTGGAAACTCGAAGATTTCGTCGTCGAACCCCAGGAAGGCAAAACCCGTTTCCATGATTTCAAATTGGCCCCGGAACTGATGCACGCCATCCAGGACCTGGGTTTCCCGTACTGCACGCCGATCCAGGCGCAAGTATTGGGTTTTACCCTGGCCGGCAAAGACGCCATCGGTCGCGCCCAGACCGGCACTGGTAAAACCGCCGCATTCCTGATCTCGATCATCACCCAGCTGCTGCAAACCCCGCCGCCGAAAGAGCGCTACATGGGCGAACCGCGGGCGCTGATCATTGCACCCACCCGTGAACTGGTGGTGCAGATCGCCAAGGATGCAGCCGACCTGACCAAGTACACCGGTCTCAACGTCATGACCTTCGTTGGCGGCATGGACTTCGACAAGCAACTCAAACACCTCGAAGCCCGCCACTGCGACATCCTCGTTGCGACCCCGGGCCGCCTGCTGGACTTCAACCAGCGCGGCGACGTGCACCTGGACATGGTCGAAGTGATGGTGCTCGACGAAGCTGACCGGATGCTCGACATGGGTTTCATCCCACAAGTGCGTCAGATCATTCGCCAGACGCCACCGAAAAGCGAACGTCAGACTCTGCTGTTCTCCGCCACCTTCACCGAAGACGTGATGAACCTGGCCAAGCAATGGACCACCGACCCGTCCATCGTTGAAATCGAATCCGAGAACGTTGCCAGCGAAAACGTCGAACAACACATCTACGCCGTTGCCGGCGCCGATAAGTACAAGCTGCTCTACAACCTGGTCACCGACAACGGCTGGGAGCGGGTGATGGTCTTCGCCAACCGCAAGGACGAAGTGCGGCGCATCGAAGAACGCCTGGTGCGTGATGGCGTCAACGCGGCCCAACTGTCGGGCGACGTTCCGCAGCACAAGCGCATCAAGACCCTGGAAGGATTCCGCGAAGGCAAGATCCGCGTGCTGGTGGCCACCGATGTTGCCGGTCGCGGGATTCACATCGACGGTATCAGCCATGTGATCAATTTCACCCTGCCGGAAGTGCCGGACGATTACGTCCACCGCATTGGTCGTACCGGTCGCGCGGGTGCCGAAGGCGTGTCCATCAGCTTCGCYGGTGAAGACGATTCCTACCAGTTACCGTCCATCGAGGCATTGCTGGGTCGCAAGATCAGTTGCGAAACCCCGCCGACTCATCTGTTACGCCCTGTAGAGCGCAAGCGTCCGTAAATTTCGGTCACACAGCTCTCCCCCAAAAGAAGGCGCAGCCGGAAACGGACTGCGCTTTTTTTACGCCTGGATATTGCCAAACGGAACAATAAGTCCACAATGGACAAATTAGTTTACTTGCGAATCCACGGAGCACCCGCATGCCCAGCACACCTTATGTGATCGCCAAACCCCAGGCCCGCGAACTGCTTGAGCAAGTCGACGTGCCGAAGATCCTGCGCAAGCTGTTCCGCGACCTGGCCGCGGGTCAGGCGGTACAACCGGCGCAGCAACTGGTGGAGTTTCCGCAAGGTGCCGGAGACTTCATCAATTACCTCGGGGTATTGGCCGAAGACGGTGTGTACGGCATTAAAACCTCGCCCTACATCGTGCGCCAGGAAGGCCCGCTGGTGACCGCCTGGACGCTGCTGATGTCAATGCAAACCGGCCAGCCGCTGTTGCTCTGCGATGCCGGTGAACTGACCACCGCGCGCACCGCCGCGACCACTGCCGTTGCTATTGATGCCCTCGCCCTGCCGCACGCCAGGCATCTGGCAATCATCGGCAGCGGCCCGGTCGCCCAGGCTCACCTGCATTACGCGAGGAACGTACGGGAATGGCAAAGCATCAGCCTTTATTCACCGAATCTGGCGAGCCGGGATCCGCAATTGCTCGCCCAACTGACGGCCATCGACTCGCGCCTGAAGGTGTTCGATAGCCGCGAAGCCGCGATCCAGGACGCCGACGTGATCATGCTCTGCACCTCGTCTGCGGGACCTGTGATTAACCCACGGACCTTGAGCAAACCGACACTGATCACCTCCATCAGTACCAACGCAGTGCGTGCCCACGAGGTGCCGCCTGCAACGCTCAGCGAAATGCAGGTCTATTGCGACTACCGCCTGACTACTCCAGATTCCGCCGGCGAAATGCTGATCGCCAGAGAGCAACACGGCTGGGACAAAAACTCGATTGCCGGCGACCTGGCCGAACTGTTGAGCGAACAGACGCCCCGTCCGGCTTATGATCGCCATGTGTTCTTCCGTTCCATCGGTCTGGGCCTGGAAGACATCGCCTTGGCCAATGCCCTTTATCAGTTGCAACAGCAGAACTGAAACGAAACGCTTTCCCTTGTGGGAGCGAGCCTGCTCGCGATTGCGTCACCGCTGTTCGCCTGACGGWTTGCGGCGCCTGCATCGCGAGCAGGCTCGCTCCCACAGGGGACCTCTACAACTTCGGCATTTACGCCCATCAGGAGACGTTCATGACCCAGGCAGACTTCATCATCATCGGCGGTGGCATTGCCGGTGCTTCCACCGGTTTTTGGCTGTCACGACACGGTCGGGTAATCGTGCTCGAACGCGAATCCCACCCGGCCTATCACTCCACCGGGCGTTCGGCCGCTTTGTACACCGCCGCTTACGGTACGCCGCAAGTGCGCGCACTGACCCAGGCCAGCCGGGACTTCTTCGATGCACCCCCGGCCGGTTTCTGCGAACACCCGCTGCTGACCCCGCGCGGCGAGATGACAGTCGACTTCACTGGCGACCCGGACGAGCTGAACAATCAGTACCTGAGTGCCAAGGCGACCGTGCCGCAGATGCAACTGCTCAGCGCCGACGACGCCTGTGCCCGCATGCCGATCCTGCGTCGCGAGAAGGTTCACGGAGCGATCTACGACCCCACCGCCTCGGACATCGACACCGACGCCCTGCATCAGGGCTACCTGCGCGGCATCCGCCGCAACCAGGGCGAAGTGCACACCGACAGCGAAGTCCTGAGCCTGACGCGCGATGCCGACAATCTCTGGCAAGTGAAAACCGCCGAGCAGACCTTCAGCGCACCGGTCATTATCAATGCGGYCGGTGCCTGGGCTGACCGACTCGGTGAGATGGCCGGCGCCAAGCCTCTTGGGCTGATCCCGAAGCGTCGTGCAGCCTTCATCTTCGCCGGCCCCGAAGGTGTGGATATCCACGACTGGCCGATGCTGGTCAGCCTCGACGAATCGTTCTACATGAAGCCCGATGCCGGAATGTTCCTCGGTTCACCGGCCAATGCCGACCCGGTCGAGCCGCATGACGTGCAGCCCGAAGAGCTGGACATCGCCATGGGCATTTACCAGATCGAAGAAGCCACCACCCTGAGCATCCGCCGACCAACCCGCACCTGGGCGGGTTTGCGCAGTTTTGTCGGCGACGGCGATCTGATCAGCGGCTTCGATCCGCACGTGCCGGGTCTGTTCTGGGTGGCCGCGCAGGGTGGTTACGGCATTCAGACCTCGCCCGCCATGGGCCAGGCCAGTGCCGCGCTGGTATGTGGCGAAGCCTTGCCGGAGCAACTCAGCCGCTTTGGCCTCAGCGCTGCGATGCTCTCCCCTTCCCGCCTTGGCTGAACCGGCCTGCGGGGTGACGTCTGCCCCCGATTACGGCAAACTCCCAGCGCCCTTTTTCTACAGGGCGCTGATTGCCTGGAGCAACACCCATGACCCCACCTCTTCAAGATCCTGCACTGGATAACTACCGGGCGATCGCCGACGCCATTGCCACGCTGTTTTTCCCCCACGCCGAGGTGGTGCTGCACGACCTGCGCACGCAGAAAATCGACTACATCGCCAACAACCTGTCCAAGCGTGAAGTCGGTGACGATGCCGCGCTGGAAGACATGCTCAGCGAAGAAATCAGCGAGCGGAATATCGGTCCGTACGAAAAGCTCAATTGGGACGGGCAAAAGATCCGCAGCCTCAGCAGCGTGCTGCGCGACAGCGAAGGGCGTCCGATTGCCGTGCTGTGCATCAACCTGAATATTTCGCTGTTTGAAAACGCCAAGGCGGCGCTGGATCTGTTTCTCTCACCGAGCAAGTTGATCCCGCAACCTGACGCGCTGTTTCGCGACGACTGGCAGGAGCGCATCAACACCTTCCTGCATAACTGGCTGCGAGAGCGGCAACTGGGTCTGAATATGCTGACCCGCGAGCACAAGCGCGAACTGGTGCTGGCGTTGCACGCCGAAGGCGCCTTCAAAGGCAAAAGCGCCTCCAACTATGTGGCCAACGTGCTGAACATGGGACGGGCGACGGTGTACAAGCATTTGAAGGAGTTGAAAGGCTGAAACCTGACCTGAGAGGTGTGTTGGCTGGTAGGGCCTCATCGCGAGCAGGCTCGCTCCCACACTGGTTCTGTATCGATCACAAAATCTGTGTCTTGTGGAGATCAAATGTGGGAGCGAGCCTGCTCCGGGCGGCGTTCCGACGATGGCGATCAATCAATCGCCGTAGATATCCGACTTGAAGTACTTGGCTTCGATCTTCTGGTATTCACCGTTGGCGCGAATGCCGTCGATGGCATTGTTCAGCTGGCTAACCAATTCGGTGTTGCCCTTGCGCACTGCAATCCCGGCGCCCTCGCCCACGTATTTCGGGTCCTTGAGCTCCGGTCCGACAAACGCGTAGCCCTTGCCGCGAGGCATCGACAGGAAGTCGCTCAGCGGAATGGTATCGGCGAAAACGCCGTCCAGACGCCCGGCGGCCAGGTCCATGTAGATTTCTTCATTGTTGCCGTAACGCGCCACCTTGATGCCCTTGGGCTCGAAGACTTCCGTGGCGTAACGGTCCGTGGTGGTTGCCCGCTGCACACCAATAGTCTTGCCCTTGAGGCTTGCGTACTGGTCATCAACCACCGCACCGTCCTTCATCACCAGCCGCGATGAGGTGAAGTAGTACTTGTGGGTGAAGTCCACCGATTTTTTACGGTCTTCGTTAATGGTCATGGACGACAGCGCGGCGTCGATTTTCTTCACCTTGAGGGAAGGAATCAGACCATCGAACTCACCCTCGACCCACTCGCACTTGACCTTCATCTGCGCGCACAACGCGTTGCCGATGTCGTAGTCGAAACCGGTGATTTTTCCATCCGAGGTCTTGGAGGCAAACGGCGGATACGCCGCTTCGATACCGATGCGCAGGGTTTTCTCGGCGGCAAACAGACTGCTGCACGCCAACAGGCTCAGGGCCAGGCCACCGATCAGGGGGAGCTTCTTCATGTTTATTTTTCTCGCGGGTTGTTGTTGGTTTGGCAAGACAGAAGAAAGTGAAACGAGAAACGGCTTTTTTGTACTTATAATTCCATACTGGACTTTTATGTATTTCCCGTCAATCGGGCGTGCGCAGTTCTTTCAGCCTCTGGTCGGCAGGAGGCGAATCAGGGAAAAATTCGGTGTTGTTGATAACCCTATCGCGAGCAGGCTCGCTCCCACAGTTGGTCTCCATCAGACACAATTTTTGTGTACGACGATAATTCAATGTGGGAG
>NZ_JBFTLU010000262.1:0-10758 GCF_056396605.1 Pseudomonas sp. 05T35 | reverse complement strand
GTTCAAGAGCGGCGCCCCCGGCGTCTGGATCAGCGGTGGCGCGGTGTCCATYGCGGTCATCATGACCATTGGTTTGCTGGCGGTGATTGCCGTGCGCGGTCTGGGSCACTTCTGGCCGGCRGATCTGATSCACGCCAGTTACRACGTGCCGGGCCAGGCCAACCATGTCGTCATCGGCGAAGTGGTGCAGAAGGAAGAAGTACCGCGTGAGCGTCTGAAAACCGCGGGTTTGCCAGTGCCGGATCAAGGCCCGGAATTCATGACCCGCGAGCTGATCAAGGTCGGTAACCGTGATATCAACGGCAACGACTTCACCTGGATCGTCGGCGAGTGGCTGACCGACCAGAGTACGCCGCGCGAGCTGATGACCATCGAGCGCCGTGAGTGGGGCAATTTCTACGGCTACCTGCTCAACGTCAAACAGGACGGCAAGGTCATCGCTGAAGGCGAAGCGGCCTGGCCGGAGCTGCAAGCGCGGGTGGACCGCGTCAACAAGCTCGCGGCACAACTCAAAAGCCTCGAAAAAACCGACATCGGCGCGATCAACGCAGGCCTTGAGCGCATTCGTCTACATGGCCGCAAGCTGGAGCTTGAAGGCAAGCTCGATCCGACCGCGCAAGCCGACATGGACACTGAGCGCGCTGAGCTGAACGCTCGTTATAAAGACGTCGAGGCACGCCTGAGCGACCTGCACACGCAGTTCAACCGCGACAGCCTGACCGCTCGCGATGCCAACGGCAAAGAAGTCGAAATCGGCATCGGCAAAGTGGTTCATGCCTACCAGCCGAACGCCATGAGCTACCTGACCAAGCTGGGTTTCTACTTCAACAAGGTCTGGGAGTTCCTC
Source organism: Pseudomonas sp. 05T35 (assembly GCF_056396605.1). Lineage (NCBI taxonomy): Bacteria > Pseudomonadati > Pseudomonadota > Gammaproteobacteria > Pseudomonadales > Pseudomonadaceae > Pseudomonas > Pseudomonas sp. 05T35. Next base: position 9,911 of record NZ_JBFTLU010000262.1, on the reverse strand, counting down.
AGCGACGACCCGCGTGAAGCCAACACCGAAGGCGGGATCTTCCCGGCGATCTTCGGCACCGTGATGATGACCCTGATCATGGCGATGATCGTCACCCCGTTCGGCGTACTGGCAGCGGTCTACCTGCGTGAATATGCACGCCAGGGGCCGATGACCCGGTTGATCCGCATTGCGGTGAACAACCTGGCGGGCGTTCCGGCGATCGTTTACGGCGTGTTCGGTCTGGGCTTCTTCGTTTACGTACTTGGCGGCTCGGTGGACCGTTTGTTCTTCCCTGAAGCCTTGCCGGCGCCGACGTTCGGTACGCCGGGCCTGCTCTGGGCCTCGCTGACCCTGGCGCTGCTGGCGGTGCCGGTGGTGATCGTGGCCACTGAAGAAGGCCTGGCGCGGATTCCTCGCACCGTGCGTGAAGGCTCGTTGGCCCTCGGCGCGACCAAGGCTGAAACCTTGTGGAAGATCGTGCTGCCAATGGCCAGCCCGGCGATGATGACCGGGATGATCCTCGCCGTGGCTCGCGCCGCGGGTGAAGTGGCGCCGCTGATGCTCGTGGGTGTGGTGAAACTGGCGCCGTCGCTGCCGGTGGACGGCAACTACCCGTACCTGCACCTCGATCAGAAAATCATGCACCTGGGCTTCCATATTTATGACGTCGGCTTCCAGAGCCCGAACGTCGAAGCCGCACGGCCGCTGGTGTACGCCACGGCGCTGTTGCTGGTGCTGGTGATCGCGACGCTCAACCTGTCTGCAGTGTGGATTCGTAACCACCTGCGCGAGAAATACAAAGCGCTGGATAGCTGATTTCATGCAGCACTGATTTTTCTGTGGGAGCGAGCCTGCTCGCGATGGCATCTCTGCGGTTTCAGACTTGAACCGCGTTGCCCGAATCGCGAGCAGGCTCGCTCCCACACAACCGAACCGAATTTGTTAGCACAGGGAGTTTCCCATGCAGCACGAAACACACACCCACGGCATCAACATGTCGGCCCTGGGTCGCGACAAACAGAGCCTGAACCTGGCACAGGAAACCGTGGCCATCGAAGTGCCGAGCCTGAGCCTGTTCTACGGCGACAAACAAGCGCTGTTCGACGTCAGCATGAACATTCCCAAGCAGCGCGTGACCGCGTTCATCGGCCCGTCCGGCTGCGGCAAGTCAACGCTGCTGCGCACCTTCAACCGGATGAACGATCTGGTCGATGGCTGCCGCGTCGAAGGCGAGATCAACCTGTACGGCAACAACATCTACCGCAAGGGCGAAGACGTGGCCGAACTGCGTCGTCGCGTCGGCATGGTGTTCCAGAAGCCAAACCCGTTCCCGAAAACCATCTATGAAAACGTGGTCTACGGCCTGCGTATTCAGGGCATCAACAAAAAGCGCGTACTCGACGAAGCCGTCGAATGGGCGTTGAAAGGCGCGGCACTCTGGGATGAAGTGAAAGACCGTCTGCACGAGTCGGCCCTGGGCTTGTCCGGTGGTCAACAGCAACGTCTGGTGATCGCTCGTACCATCGCGGTCGAGCCGGAAGTGCTGCTGCTCGACGAACCGTGTTCGGCACTCGACCCGATCTCGACGCTGAAAGTCGAAGAGCTGATCTACGAACTGAAATCCAAGTTCACCATTGTCATCGTGACCCACAACATGCAACAGGCCGCGCGGGTTTCCGACTACACGGCGTTCATGTACATGGGCAAACTGGTGGAATTCGGCGACACCGATACCCTGTTCACCAATCCGGCGAAGAAGCAGACCGAAGACTACATCACCGGTCGTTACGGCTAGGATGCCGCTAGCGTTGTTCGCTTAACCATCGCTGCGGTAGACCGCACCTTACCGGACGCTCCAAGGACGCCAACATGATTAGCAAAGAAGGCCTTACCCACCACATCTCCCAGCAGTTCAACGCTGAGCTTGAGGAAGTGCGCAGCCACCTCCTGGCCATGGGCGGGCTGGTCGAGAAACAGGTCAATGACGCGGTCACTGCATTGATCGAAGCGGACTCGGGCCTGGCCCAGCAAGTGCGTGAGATCGACGACCAGATCAACCAGATGGAACGCAATATCGACGAAGAATGCCTGCGCATTCTGGCCCGTCGCCAGCCGGCTGCATCGGACTTGCGGTTGATCATCAGCATCTCCAAGTCGGTCATCGACCTGGAACGCATCGGCGACGAAGCGACCAAAATCGCCCGCCGTGCCATCCAGCTGTGCGAAGAAGGCGAAGCCCCGCGCGGTTACGTCGAAGTTCGGCACATCGGCGACCAGGTGCGCAACATGGTTCGCGACGCACTGGATGCCTTCGCCCGCTTCGACGCCGAGCTGGCGCTGTCGGTGGCCCAGTACGACAAGGTCATCGACCGTGAATACAAGACCGCGCTGCGCGAGCTGGCGACCTACATGATGGAAGACCCGCGTTCGATCACGCGGGTCTTGAGCATCATTTGGGTGCTGCGTTCGCTGGAGCGGATTGGCGACCATGCCCGCAATATTTCCGAGCTGGTGATTTACCTGGTGCGCGGTACCGATGTCCGTCACCTGGGCCTCAAGCGCATGAAGGAAGAAGTTGAAGGCACAAGTGCCGAAAGCGCTAATGTTCCGGGCAAAGCTGACGATAAGTAAGATTGCCCAAGTAAAGCGCCCGGCCTTGTGGTCGGGCGTTTTTGTTTGTGTGGCTTTCGAATTGAAACGCCGAATGAAAAAGCAGCACCCGCGAACGAAAAGTCCCGGCGTGACTGAAGAGTTTTGGCAAAGTGCCATCAGCCAGCGTTATGCTTGCCGGGATTTCTATAGGGGTGTTGGATGAGCAAGATCAGTGTGTTGGTCGTGGACGATGCGTCGTTTATTCGCGACCTGGTAAAGAAGTGCCTGCGCAACTACTTCCCGGGTATCCGGACCGAAGATGCCGTCAACGGCAAAAAGGCCCAGGCCATGCTGGCCAAGGAAGCATTCGACCTGGTCCTGTGCGACTGGGAAATGCCGGAAATGTCTGGCCTCGAACTGCTCACCTGGTGCCGTGAGCAGGACAATCTCAAGAGCATGCCGTTTGTCATGGTTACCAGCCGTGGCGAYAARGAAAACGTGGTYCAGGCGATCCAGGCYGGSGTTTCYGGCTAYGTCAGCAARCCRTTCACCAACGAGCAGCTGTTGACCAAGGTCAAGCAGGCSYTGAACAAGGTCGGCAAACTCGACACCTTGATGAACAGCGCACCCACCAAGATGAATTCGGCGTTCGGCAACGACTCCCTCAGCGCGCTCACGGGCGGCAAGGCTGCGGTCGTCGCCCCTGCAGCGGCTGCGGTCAATCCGTTCGCCAAGCCCGCCGCCACACCGGCTGCCGCTGCCGCGCCTTCTCGCGGTMTGCTCAACAGCCCGCCGGTCAAGGCACCAGCGGCGTCCGCGGCCCCGGCCGGTGGTCGTGGCCAAGGTCAACTGCGCTTGCCCAGTGGTACTCAGCCATGCGTCATCAAAGCGTTGAGCATCAAGGAAGCCTTGTTGGTGGTTAAGCGCACCGACACCCTGCCGCAAGTGCTCGACAGCGCCGTGCTCGACCTGGAGCAGGGCGACAACGCCGAAGTCGCCCGCCTGAACGGCTACCTGCACGCCATCGTCGCCCACGAGCCGAAACCCGACAGCGACTGGCTGCAACTGACCTTCCGCTTCGTCGACCAGGACGCACAAAAGCTCGACTACATCTCCCGCCTGATCGCCCGCGGCACGGCGCAGAAGCATTTCGTACCGGGCGCGTAAGTACAGCGTCGCTGATTAGATCGCCATCGCGAGCAGGCTCGCTCCCACAGGGAACCGCAWTCCAGTGTGGGAGCGAGCCTGCTCGCGATGGGGTCATCGAACTCAGTGCATCTCTCCCTGACGCGCTCATTGAGCGTTCCCAACTCCTAGGACATTTCCTTCAAGTTGTAGCGGTGTTCGGTAACTATCCCGGCCAGTGGTTCGCGGCTAGTCTCACCTTGTCACCAAAAAACGGTGACACGGACGTGCAAGTCCGGCGGGGTACACAATGGGTTATGGCAATTCATCGAGCGTTTTTCTATGCTCGCGAATCGTTATGGCTGCTGTGTATGGGAGACCTTCGGGTCTGCCGGGTAACTCCGCCGGTCTTGCACACCTATGCACAGCTGCCACCTCTTTCGAAGTGCAAGCGAAACAGGGTCAGCTCCATATTGCGGAGTTTCACCTATGTTTAAGCCGACACCAAATCCACCAGAAGACCCAGCAACTTCCCCCTACGAATCCATCGATTCGAAAAAACTCCACGAAGCCGCCGAACGCGCCCTCGACCACCATCTGGGCACGCCCCCACCCAAGATCCACCTGGCCGACGCTCGCAAAGGCCAACTCTTCATCGTCGCCCCAGACGTCGACACCGACAGCCTCCTGGCCAACGCCTCTGAAGACATCGCCTCCATCAAAGCCATCGCCGGCGACCTCGCCTTCGAAATCGAAGGCTCCCGCCGCAACGTCGCCCTCGCCATCTACCGCATGGCCGAAGGCGCCCAACTGCTGATCGACCGCGCCATGGACAACCTCGACCCACCGAACCCAACGGAGTACCGGGTCAAGATGTAGCTGATCGTTCCCGCGCTCCGGCGTGGGAACGCCTCTCCGGACGCTCTGCGTCCAGTTCGACGGTGACGCAGAGCATCACTGGCTGCATTCCCACGCAGAGCATGGGAACGATCGAAAACCGAAATGCGGGATATCGAACTGGCACGTGCCAGATTGCAGGAAATAGGTTGAACACCATGACCGAACGTCAGATTCAAACCGAGCGTTTCACCAGTGTCTGGGATGCGCTGGAAGACACTCCACAACAAGCGGCCAACATGCGCCTGCGTTCCAGGCTGATGCAGGAACTGTACAAAACCATTCGTGCCTGGGAGTTGCCGCAAAAGGACGCGGCCAAAAAATCCACCAGCGTGACGGGTGTGGTCTCGTACAGTGACCGCCCATCCCATGGCGCGCGGATCTTTGTGTTCCGCGACCGCATGGACGAGCACCTTGAGCGCCAGGTACTTCTGGATATCAAGAAGCAGAGGGACACGCACAGTGTGTTTGTGCGCAACGATTTGTATGCGCCGGTAGAGGTCGAGCTGAGTTTCACCGGGCTGAAGAATGTCAGCGGTGCGCCGGCACAGCCGATCCGCCGGGTGTTGCCGGCGCGCAGCACCGTGCRTCTGGCGCTGCTCACGGCGATTACGCCCGGCAAGCCGCTGGCCTATACCCCGGCGTTCAACTATTCCCTGGGCAACCCCACAGACACCACGCTGGCCTATCGGTATCCGCTGCCGTGGCGTGGAGGCCCGTTCCACCTGACTCAGGGCCCTAATGGCCGATATAGCCATTTTGGGGTCAAGAACCGTTATGCCATGGACATCGCCATGCCTGAAGGCACACCGATCATCGCAGCGCGTGGCGGGGTGGTGGTGAAAACCGAAAACAACCAGAGCGGACGCGGCACCGACCCGTCGGGCAATTTCGTGCGGGTGTTGCACGATGACGGGACCATGGGCGTGTACCTGCACCTCAAGCGCGGTTCGGTGTGTGTGCGGGAGGGGCAGCGGGTGGCGGTCGGCAGTGCGTTGGGGTTATCGGGCAATACCGGTAACAGCAGCGGGCCGCACCTGCACTTCGTGGTGCAGCGCAATAGCGGTTTGGGGCTGGTGTCGATTCCGTACCAGTTCAACCAACCGGTGGGCAGCTTGCCGAACTTTGCGCTCGGCAAACAATAATCCAGGTCACTGCGATCAACCGTGGCGAGGGAGCTTGCTCCCGCTGGACGGCGAAGCCGTCCCCAAACAGATCAGCTCGGTGTGTCAGGACGAGTGCTATTGCAGGGTTCGGGGCCGCTACGCGACCCAGCGGGAGCAAGCTCCCTCGCCACAACAGCGGGCTCGCGCAGGGTTCAATCGAGCATCAGCACCTTGGCCAAAATGATCTTCGGGCCTTTCATCTTTTTGATGATGATCCGCAAACCTTCGACTTCCAGCACTTCTTCCTCTTCCGGCACCCGTTTCAGGGTTTCGTAGACCAGCCCGGCGAGGGTTTCCGCTTCGACGTGGTCCAGATCGATGCCCAGCAGGCGTTCGACCTTGAACAGAGGTGTGTCACCGCGCACCAGCAATTTGCCCGGCTGGTAGGCGAGGATCCCGCGTTCGGCCTTGCGGTGTTCGTCCTGGATGTCGCCGACCAGCACTTCCAGCACGTCTTCCATGGTCAGGTAGCCGATGACGTTGCCGTCGGCTTCTTCAACCAGGGCGAAGTGTGAACCGCCCTTGCGGAACTGCTCCAGCAACTGCGACAACGGCATGTGCCGCGATACGCGTTCCAGCGGGCGGGTCAGCTCGGCCAGGTTGAACGATTCGGGAATGTGGTCCAGCGCCGCCAGTTCCAGCAGCAAGTCCTTGATGTGCAACAGGCCGACGAACTCCTGGCGTTCGCTGTCGTACACCGGGTAGCGGCTGAATTTGTGACGACGGAACAGCGCGAGAATTTCCTTGAGCGGCGCGTTGAACTCCAGCGTCACCAGGTCTTCCCGGGAGTTGGCCCAATCGACGACTTCCAGCTCGCCCATTTCCACGGCCGAGGCGAGTACGCGCATGCCTTGGTCGCTCGGGTCCTGGCCGCGGCTGGAGTGCAGGATCAGTTTCAGTTCTTCACGGCTGTAATGGTGCTCGTGATGAGGGCCGGGTTCACCTTGGCCAGCAAACCGCAGGATCGTGTTGGCGCTGGCGTTAAGCAGGTAAATGGCCGGGTACATCGCCCAGTAAAACAGGTACAGCGGCACCGCCGTCCACAGCGACAGCAGCTCGGGTTTGCGGATGGCCCAGGATTTGGGGGCCAGTTCGCCGACCACGATGTGCAGGTAGGAAATGATAAAGAAGGCGGTGAAGAACGACACACCCTTGACCACTTCCGGCGAGTTGACGCCGACCGCGTCCAGCAACGGTTCTAGAATGTGCGCGAACGCCGGTTCACCGACCCAGCCAAGGCCCAGGGATGCGAGGGTGATACCCAATTGGCAAGCGGACAGGTAAGCGTCGAGCTTGCTGTGTACGGTGCGCAGGATATGCCCGCGCCAGCCGTGTTTATCCGCGATGGCCTCGACCCGGGTCGAGCGCAGTTTGACCATGGCAAATTCCGCCGCAACGAAAAAGCCGTTGAGCAAAACCAGGATCATTGCAAAAAGAATCATGCCGAAATCGGCGAAGAGTGAAGCGAGGGTCACGCCAGGGGAAGGGTCCATGATGGAGTTTTGCGGGTTCCGTATATTCGAAAAGAAAGGGGATTGCCGAGCCTGAAAGGCAGGCCCAAGTCAGCCAATGTAGCGGCTGACAGGGCGATTGCCTAGTGTTCAGTCAACGTTCGCGCTAGTCGGTCAACGAGTTGACCCGCGATTTTGTGACCTGTGCGGGCGCGAAATGGCAGGTGAACGTGCTGCCATGGCCGAGCACGCTGCTGATCTCCATTCGCGCACGATGACGTAACAAAACGTGTTTGACGATGGCCAGGCCCAGCCCGGTGCCGCCGGTATTGGAGTTGCGGCTGGAGTCGACGCGGTAGAAGCGCTCGGTCAGGCGCGGCAGGTGTTTGTTGTCGATGCCGATTCCCGAGTCCTGCACGCTGAGGTGCGCACCTTGTTCGTCACCCCACCAGCGGATGCGGATGTTGCCGCCGTCCGGAGTGTATTTGACGGCGTTGAACACCAGGTTCGAGAACGCGCTGCGCAACTCGGCTTCACTGCCCTTGAGCATGATCGATGGATCGGCTTCAAGGGTGATGTGCTGGTTGCGCTGCCCGGACAGCGCCTGGGCGTCACTCTTGATCGATTGCAGCAGGTTGTCGATCGGCACCGGCTGGTTGTCCGACGGGTAATCGGTGGCTTCGAGCTTGGCCAACAGCAGCAAGTCGTTGAGCAGTGTCTGCATGCGTCCGCCCTGTTGCTGCATTTGCTGCAACGCGCGGCTCCAGCGCGGATTCACCTCTTCGACGTTATCGAGCAGGGTTTCCAGATAGCCGCAGATGACCGTCAACGGCGTGCGCAGTTCGTGGGAGACGTTGGCGATGAAGTCTTTACGCATTTGTTCAAGCTGATGAATGCGGGTGACGTCGCGCACCAGCATCAGGTGTTCGTTGTTGCCGTAACGGGTGATGTACAGCTGGATCCGCATCCGATCGTTGGTCGGCGAAGGGATTTCCAGCGGCTCGGCGTAGTTGTCCTGCTCAAAGTATTCCTTGAAGCGCGGATGACGCACCAGATTGGTCACCGGCTGACCGCTGTCTTGCGGGGTCTTGAGGCCCAGCAGGGTTTCGGCGGCGCGGTTCCACCATTCCAGGTTGCCGTCGCTGTCGAGCATGATCACCGCGTCTTTCAACGCTGCAGTGGACTCCTGAACCCGGTCGATTACCGCTTGCAGGCGTCCGCGCACGCGCTGATCGCGCCGTTGCAGGTGGTAGATGCTGTCGAACACTTCGCCCCACAGGCCATAACCATCGGGTGGTGGTTCGTCGGGCTTTTGCAGGCGCAGCCACTCGTGCAGGCGCAGCAATTGCTTGAGGGTCCAGGCCAGGTAAATGCCCAGGCCTGCGGCCAGGCTCCAGCCGTAGTAGCCAGTAATCAGGCCGATCACCAGACAGCCGGTGACCAGTAACAGCATGTGGCGGATCAGAGTGCCATGCCAGTTTTGGTTCACTTAAACTTGCGTCCTTGTCAGCGTGTCGAGCAGGTAAGGGCCGGCTCAGGCCTTGGTAGAAAACCGGTAGCCGGTGCCACGCACGGTTTGTACCAGATTCTCGTAGGCATCGYCGAGTGCTTTGCGCAAACGGCGGATGTGCACGTCGACAGTGCGCTCTTCGACATACACGTTGCCGCCCCAGACCTGATCGAGCAATTGCCCGCGAGTGTAGGCGCGTTCCTGATGGGTCATGAAAAATTGCAGCAAGCGGTATTCGGTCGGGCCCATCTCGGCGGGTTTACCGTCGATGGTCACGCGGTGGCTGATCGGGTCCAGCAGCAGGCCGCCGACTTCGATCGGCGCTTCGCCGTCGGTAGGACCGGCACGACGCAGTACGGCCTTCAGGCGCGCAACCAGCTCGCGTGGGGAAAACGGTTTGGTGATGTAGTCATCGGCGCCGACTTCCAGGCCCTGGATCTTGTTGTCTTCTTCGCCCTTGGCGGTGAGCATGATGATCGGGATGTCCCCGGTCAGTTCATCGCGCTTGAGACGTCGGGCCAACTCGATGCCTGACGTGCCGGGCAGCATCCAGTCGAGCAGGATCAGGTCCGGTTTACGGTCGACGATAATGGCGTGGGCCTGCTGGGAGTTTTCGGCCTCCATGCAGTCATAGCCGGCCATTTCCAACGCAACGGCGATCATTTCGCGAATGGGCGCTTCGTCGTCGACGATCAGAATGCTCCTGCCAACCATGCCTTAATCCTCTTGTCATTTAACTGTCTTGCGCCGCATTAGATAACGGAATTATTGCAGTCGTGTGACAGTATTTTAGTCGTGCGGCAAGCAGCGCAATCCTGAACTACGCTTTAAATCCAGATCCTGACAACCACAAAGGAAGGTTTCTATGACTCACTACGCTCAATCGTTCAAAGCCCTGATGTTGGCCGCTGCCCTGGCATTACCGGCAATGGCCTTCGCCGCTGATCCAGCGACGGAGAAGGGTGGCATGCTGGTCGATAGCAAGGGCATGACCTTGTATACCTTTGCCAAGGATGCTGCTGGCAAGTCCATGTGCAATGACGCGTGCGCTGCCAACTGGCCACCGCTGGCGGCTACCGCCATGGACAAGTCCAAGGGCGACTGGACAGTGATCAAACGCGCCGACGGCAAGATGCAATGGGCTTACTACGGCAAGCCGCTGTACACCTTTGTGAAGGACAAGAAGGC
>NZ_JBFTLU010000261.1:0-14187 GCF_056396605.1 Pseudomonas sp. 05T35 | reverse complement strand
GGTTTGGACACTCTCTAAACGGTAGCAGGAACGCTGGGGCGTCGCGGCATCAATCGCCAACTGCCGCTGTTGTCAGCACTTGGCACTCACTTGTTCATCAACTCGCCATGATGGGCGTCGCCTTCCATAGCGTCCTTGCCATGGTCGGAAAGCTGAGCGTCAAACCACTGGTGAAGGGCGGTTACCAAGGCTGCATCCGAGGTCGTATAGATCAATTGGGCTCCACCTTCGATGTTCTTGTAAGCGATCGCAATTTGCCCAGGCCTGGCGGCTTTCAGGTCCGCCAGGCCCGGCATGTCCTGACCATGGATATGAGCCGGCCCCGAGAAATCCCCCTTGAGAAATCGCTCGCGAATGGTCTGAAGGTGCTGGCGAACCAATTTCACCTGAGTAGCGTCCGCAGGCTTATTGGCGACCACTTGTTGAATGCCGCCTTCAGCGGTCTTGGTGAAGATATGAGTCGTCGCCGCAAGGCTGAACGGCATGACGTCCGCGCTGCGACCTGCAACCTCGGCTTGCCGTTGTGCCTCGGCGTTCGAATGATCCAGGGGCTGAGCTTGAAGGCTTCCAGTAAGAGCCAAGAGAACGATTGAGGCGCTGGCAGTTTTGAACACGGCGTTTCTCCGAGACTGGCATGGCATTGAGCGACGCTACTGCGTCAATCCAACAGGCCGGTTAGCGCAGCGACGCCAACCGGCGGCTGCGCTGTCCATGGCACCACAATGACCGGATGGCTGGTTTGGCCGGCTACCCTCTCCATCTGCTTTCGCTCGCTCTCCAAACGCGCTCGCAACAGCGGGTCTTCGGTGCCTGTGGCCAGTAGAGACTTATTGACCACCCAGGCAAACGGCTCGATTTTTGCCCTGCGCAAGTCATCCTGAAGGGCTGCTGCCTGAGACACTGGCGTCGCTTCCGGCAGTGTCACCAAGACGATTTTCGTATAGTCCGGGTCTTGCAGGCGCATCAATGGCGTGACGATGTGGCCCGAGCCCTTGTCTTTAAATTCCCGAACCATCTGGCGGTGATAGGCGCCTGTAGCGTCCATCAGTAGCAACGAATGCCCCGTGGGGGCGGTGTCCAACACCACGAACGAGCTTCTGGCTTGAGCAACCACACGGGAGAAAGCATGGAAGACCGCGACCTCTTCGGTACAGGGTGAGCGCAGATCCTCTATGAGCAAGGCTCTTTCATCTTCGGTCAGGGTCGCGGCGCGGGAGTTCACGATCTTGTCCACGTATTTTTGGGTCTCGACCTTGGGGTCGATGCGACCTACGCTGAGTCCTTGCACATTTCCATGGAGGGTGACCGCCAGATGCGCCGCCGGATCGGTCGTGCTCAGATGCACCGACTTGCCGTGCCGGACCAGGCCCAATGCAATGGCAGCCGCAATCGTAGTCTTGCCAACCCCTCCCTTGCCCATCACCATGATCAACCCGCGCTCGCCATTCGCAAGCTCGCTAACCAGTTCCGCGAGTGTGTGATGTTCGAAGCGTGATGGCTCGTGGGTTGCAGCGCCCGCGGTCCGCGGAGGTTCCGGGGTGAGCAGCCCGCGTAACGCGGGCAAGCCAACAGAATCCACGGCTTTGAGCGGAATGTAGTCGACGGCAAGCTGGCGCAGCGAAGCCGGCATCTCGTCGAGCGCCTTCTGGCCAACGGCTTCGATGGCTGCGGCGATCGGGTCATTCAAGTTGCTGCGTTTGAACACCGCATTCACAACCAGACGCTGGTTTTGCAGACCCAACTCACGCAGCTCGTCGGAAGATCGCGCCGCCTCGTCGAGCGTGCTTTTATCAGGCCGTACCACCAGCACGACGGTGGTAAGGGCCGGATCGTTGAGCGCAGCCAAAGCCTGATTGAAAAGCTGCTCCTGCATTTTCAAACCCGAGTGCGGCCCCAGACATGACGCACCACGATCATTGCCCTCCAGAAATCCGCTCCACGCCTTGGGCAGGCTTAACAGCCTGAGTGTATGCCCCGTGGGAGCGGTGTCGAACACGACGTGGTCATAGGCCGCGCCACCTCGCGACAGGAGGTGGGAGAACTCATCGAAGGTCGCAATTTCAGTCGTGCATGCCCCCGAGAGTTGCTCGCGCACAATAGCAATGTCTTGATCGCTGACTTGCGGCCCCATTTGTTCAACCACTCTGGCTCGGTAGTCGATTGCTGCGGCATCCGGGTCGATGCTGAGCACGGACAGTCCTGGTACGTCCGGTACCGCTACGGGCTTGTTGCTCAGCTCGACGCCCAGCATCTCATCAAGGTTGGAGGCGGCGTCCGTGCTGACCAGCAGCACTTTCTTGCCTGCATCCGCCAGCGCGATTGACACCGCCGTGGAGACCGACGTTTTGCCGACCCCGCCCTTACCCGCGAAGAACATATATTGAGTGGGCTGATCGAGCAGCCTGATGGAGGGCCGCATGGCACTCTGACCTCCCTTGCGGAGCACATCGTTAACCTGCACACAGTGTTGGGACTGATGTTCAAAACCCTGATTTTAGCCTATGTCTCAATTTGTCTGTTACGTCTCCGGCCAACAGTCCCGCGCAGTGGATCTTGCCAGCACGCTCGTGTGTGGGCGCGGAGCGGGGATAGCGTTTGCGTCCGTACTATGCCGAACTGGGAAAGGAAGTCCCGCTCACGCCCGAGCGGTTTATCCCTGACGTAGGCGCCCAGCTAGAGGCCATGCTGGAGATAACCCCCCTGTATTCAGTTTTGTTTTCGGCATTCCTCCTGCCGCCGTTATGGCTGCCTGCAAGTCACTCGGTATTTTGACGTTGGGGACCGCAACCACTGCGCAGGAAGCCAAAGCACTGGAAAATGCCGGCGTCGATTGCATCGTTGCATCAGGATTCGAAGCTGGAGGCCATAAGGGGTCATTCCTGAGATCGGCTGAAGAATCGCTGACGGGCACATTTTCGCTGATTCCTCAGGTCGTGGACCACGTGGCGATTCCCGTTATCGCTAACGGTGGCATAGCGGATGCACGCGGCGTGGCAGCAGCCTTGGCCTTGGGCGCTCATGGCGTTCAGATCGGGACCGCGTTTCTTGCCTGCAAAGAGTCAGCGGCGAGCGCCCCTCATCGCAAAGCCCTTTGGGAAAGTCATTCCGGCTCTACGACGCTGACGAAGGCCTTCACCGGGCGCCTGGCGAGGAGTATTTCGAACAGGATGACGACCGAGGTGAGTCACGGCCGCTCAACCGTTGCGCCTTACCCCATCCAGGCCTGGTTCACGGGGCATCTCGCAAGAGAAGCACTCCTGCAAGGTCACGATGACGTGGTTTCTCTGTCAGCGGGGCAATCCGTTTCTCTGGTCAGGCACGACAGCGCACACGCGTTGATGGAAGAAATCGTTAGAGAAACGCCAAAAATAATCCAGCGCCTCCAGTGACCGAATGATCACCACAACCTGTAGCAGCTGGCGAAGCCTGCGTTCGGCTCGGTCCGCGTTCGGGCGAAGCGGTCGTAAATCCTGCCTCCACGGTTAACCTGAAAAAACGTGGTGTCTGATTTTACGACTGCTGCGCAGCCGAACGCCGGCTTCGCCAGCTGCTACAGGGGGTGCGCTGCTTAGATCTGCGCTAGCGCCTGGGCCAGGTCGGCACGCAGGTCTTCGACATCTTCGATCCCCACTGACAACCGTATCAATGCATCACCGATGCCAAGCTCTGCACGGGTTTCGGCGGGGATGCTGGCGTGCGTCATGATCGCTGGGTGCTCGATCAGGCTTTCGACCCCGCCCAGGCTCTCGGCCAGGGCAAAGATCTGCACACTCTCGAGGAAACGCTTGGCACCGGCCAGGTCGGTGTCCAGGTCGAGGGAAATCATCCCGCCGAAACCGTGCATCTGCCGTTGCGCCAGTTCGTGCTGCGGGTGCGACGGCAAACCCGGATAGTAGACGCGCGCCACCTGCGGCTGATGCGAAAGCCAGCGTGCCAGTTCCAGCGCGTTGCTGCAGTGGCGTTCCATGCGCAGCGCCAGGGTTTTCACGCCGCGCAGGGTGAGAAAAGCGTCAAACGGCCCGGCGATAGCCCCCACCGCGTTCTGCAAAAAGCCTAGGCGCTCGCGCAGTTCCGCATTCTGCCCGACCACCGCGATGCCACCAATCACGTCGGAGTGGCCGTTCAGGTACTTGGTCGTCGAGTGCAGCACGATATCGAAGCCCAGCTCCAGCGGCCGCTGTATCCGCGGACTGGCGAAGGTGTTGTCAGCCACACAGATGATGCCCCGCTCGCGGCAGGTACGCGCGACCGCGGCAAGGTCGGTGATGCGCAGCAAGGGATTGCTCGGCGTCTCGACCCAGACCATTCGCGTGTCGTCCTGCAGCGCCGCTTCGAATGCCGTCAGGTCAGTCAGATCGACGAAGCTGAAGCGATGCCCGGCACTGCGCCGACGTACCTTGTCGAACAGCCTGAAAGTGCCGCCATACAGGTCGTTACCGGAGACGATATGCGAGCCGGTATCGAGCAGTTCGAGCACGTTGGAGATCGCCGCTAGCCCGGAGGCGAAGGCAAATGCCTGGGTGCCGCCCTCGAGGTCTGCCACACAGCGCTCCAGCGCAAAGCGCGTCGGGTTGTGCGAGCGCCCATAGTCGAAGCCCTTGTGTACGCCGGGGCTCTGCTGCAAGTAGGTGGAGTTGGCGTAAATCGGCGGCATCAACGCCCCGGTGGTCGGGTCCGGCGCCTGTCCGGCATGGATCACACGGGTGGCGAAGGCCCGTGGCGTGGCGTTTTCATCGTGTTGACTCATGTAAGGGATCTCCGCAAGTGATTGAGCATGTCGACGCGAGTGATCAGGCCGTGGAAGCCCGAGGCGTCGGCAATAACCGCCACCAGCCCACGGTCGAGTTCCGCCTGCAGTTCAGCCAGGCTGGCGCCGGGAGGCAGTGTTTCGACCTTGTCGGTCATCGCGCTGGCCACGGTCATCCGAAAGTGCGAAGCGTCTTTGTGCACGCCCAGCAGGATATCCGACTCGTCGATCACCCCGACCAGCCGCTTTCCGCCCACCAGCACCGGCAGTTGCGACACATCCGCCAGGCGCATGCGCTGGAAAGCGGTCAGCAACGTGTCGTCCGGACCGACGCTGATCACCCGGCCATCCTCGAAGCGCCGCGCGATCAGGTCGCGCAGGTCGCCGTAGCGCTTGCGCGCAAGCAGGCCCTGATCGGTCATCCACTGGTCGTTGTAGATCTTCGATAGGTAACGGGTGCCGGTGTCGCAAACGAAGCTGACCACCCGCTTCGGCTCGGTTTGCTCGCGGCAGTAGCGCAATGCGGCCGCCAGTAATGTACCGGTCGAAGAACCGCCAAGAATGCCTTCGGCACGCAGCAGTTGGCGGGCATGATCAAAGCTTTCCTCGTCGCTGATCGAATAGGCCTGGCGCACGCTGGACAGGTCGGCAATCGACGGAATGAAATCTTCGCCGATGCCTTCCACCGCCCACGAACCAGGGGTGCCGAGGGTGCCGCTGCGGCTGTATTCGGCCATCACCGAGCCGACCGGATCGGCCAGCACCATTTCCAGGTCCGGCTGCACACGGCGAAAGAAGCGGGTCAGCCCGGTCAGCGTGCCGGCCGAACCGACGCCGACGACGATGGCGTCCAGATCATGCTCGGCCTGCGCCCAGATCTCCGGAGCGGTGCTGCACTCGTGGGCCAGCGGGTTGGCCGGGTTGTTGAACTGATCGGCGAAGAACGCGTCGGGAATCTCCTGCGCCAGCCGCGCGGCAACGTCCTGGTAATACTCGGGATGGCCCTTGCCGACGTCGGAGCGAGTGATGTGTACCTCGGCGCCCATCGCCTTGAGGTGCAAGACTTTCTCGGTGGACATCTTGTCCGGCACCACCAGCACCACCCGGTATCCCTTGGCACGGCCGACCAGCGCCAGGCCGAGGCCGGTGTTGCCGGCAGTGGCCTCGACGATGGTGCCGCCAGGTTGCAGGCGGCCATCGCGCTCGGCGGCGTCGATCATCGCCAGGCCGATGCGGTCCTTGATCGACCCCCCGGGGTTCTGCGATTACATTGGATGGACTGCAACCGACGGTGAGTCAAGGTGCGCCCATCGCAGGAAATATCTCGCTTGGACCATAGGCCGGGATCGTGTCGCCCGCAACTTTACGCAGCCAATCGGTAGCGGCGCTGTCGGAACGGCAAGGTCGTCATGACCTGGAAGCGGCCATTCGCACCTGCGCCCCGACCGTCGAAAAATTTTGCAGTACGATATCGATTTCCAAAACCCCGTTCGTCATTCCGATGCCAGGCCGATGAGGCCGGCTCAAACAAGGAGACAGACGATGCGTGTCATTGTGCTCGTGAAGGCTACCGACGACAGTGAAAAGGGCATTCTGCCCACGACTGCGATGTTCGAGGCGATGCGCCGATATAACGAGGAACTGGTCAATGCTGGCATCATGCTTGCCGCCGACGGCCTCAAGCCCTCCTCGCAAGGCAAGCGTATTGCGTTCGATGGTCCCGGCCGTACGGTCATCGACGGACCTTTCTCCGAAACTCGCGAGCTGGTCGCCGGCTTCTGGCTCTGGGAAGTCAAGGACATGGACGAAGCAGTCGCCTGGGTGAAGCGTTGCCCCAATCCCATGCCGGGACCGAGCGAGATCGAAATCCGGCCGCTGTACGAGATGGCTGATTTGCGCTGAAAGTCTGATGCAGAATCCGATAAACCGCCCGACACCTGTGATAAAAATACCGGTCCCGCTTTTGGAGGCTGCCATGGATCTCGCCACGCTTACGTTGTTCCTTCCCGCCTGTTTCGCCCTGAACATGGCGCCAGGCCCGAACAATCTGCTCTCGGTCAGTAACTCGACCCGCTACGGCTACCGCATGTCCTGTGTGGCCGGGCTTGGGCGTTTGCTGGCGTTCGCCGGCATGATTGCGCTGGCCTCAGCCGGGCTGGCGGTAGTCCTGCAAACGTCGGAACTGCTGTTTTACGCAATCAAGATTCTGGGGGCGGCGTATCTGTTCTACCTCGCGGTTCAACTCTGGCGAGCCAATCCGCAGGCTGAAAGCGCAGTCGCGAGTGCGCCGATTGGCATCATGGCGCTGGCCCGGCAGGAGTTTCTTGTCGCGGCTGGCAACCCGAAAGCAATTTTGATTTTCACCGCATTTCTCCCACAGTTCGTCGACCCGACGAAAGCCGTGACGCCGCAGTTYGCGGTGCTGGGTGCGTTGTTTCTGGGTCTGGAATGGATCGCCATCAGTGCCTACGCCTACATGGGTTTGCATATGCGTCGCTGGTTTGCCGAGCCACGTGGCAAGCGGATTTTCAACCGGTGCTGCGCCGGGTTGTTGTCAGCGGCGGCATCAGTGCTGCTGATGGCTCGCCGAGTCTGACGCTTGGGCTTCAGGGGCCATTTCTCTGGCCCCTTTTGCCTTTTAAGTCCTCACTCTGCCCCGCGCCCGCCTCGCACCAGCGCAAAGTTGATCATTGCTAATGCACCGCGACAGCCTGCCTCTCCTACTCGCCCGGAATGCCGAAGTAAGTGCCTGAAATGAACGCCAAACAGGCATCATGCTCGAGTAGCGCGATATTATTGGCAGCATTGGTATTTCTGATGGCCCACAGGGCCTGAACCTCCTTGAACGTTAAGGCACTGAGCCCCCATGAACCTGAGTATTTTCTACGCCTTGAGCGCGGCCGCACTGTTTGGCGCCAGTACCCCTCTGGCCAAACTGCTGGGTGTGGAGGTCTCACCGATTTTACTGGCAGGGCTGCTGTACCTGGGCAGTGGCCTCGGCTTGACCCTGGTCAGGTTTATCCGTGACCGCGGCTGGCAGTCAACCGGCCTGACAGCCGGCGAGTGGCCGTGGCTGATCGGTGCCATTGCCTTCGGCGGCGTGCTTGGACCGGTGGCACTGATGTTCGGCTTGACCCTGACTTCAGGGGCAACGGCCTCGCTGATGCTCAATCTGGAATCGGTACTGACGGCGCTGCTGGCCTGGCTGGTGTTCAAGGAGAATGCTGATCGGCGAATCGTTGCGGGGATGTTGGCCATCGTCGCTGGCGGAGTGTTCCTGGCCTGGCCGCAAGACTCGACACACGCGCAAGGCTGGATCGGCCCGTTGGCCGTCGCGCTGGCCTGTGCCTGCTGGGCCATCGATAACAACCTGACCCGCAAGATCTCGGCGTCCGATGCCCTGTTCATTGCCGGTATCAAGGGGCTGGTCGCGGGGGCGGTCAACTGTACGCTGGCGCTTTCGTTGGGGGCCAAACTGCCGAACATCGCCACGCTCGCGCCGATACTTCTGGTCGGCTTTCTCGGTTACGGCATTAGCCTGGTGCTGTTCGTGCTCGCCCTTCGCGGCCTCGGCACGGCACGCACCGGTGCGTACTTTTCGACCGCGCCGTTTCTGGGGGCGGCGATTGCAATCCTGATCCTCGGCGAACCGGCTTCACTGACATTCTGGATCGCGGCCCTGCTGATGGGCATTGGCGTCTGGATTCACCTCACTGAAAGCCATGCGCACGACCACCAGCACGAGCCGCTCATCCATGGTCACCGGCATGTTCACGACGAACACCATCAGCATGAGCATGACTTTGAATGGGATGGCAGCGAACCTCACAGTCACGTTCACCAGCATCAGGCGATCCGGCATAGCCACCCGCACTACCCGGACATTCATCACCGGCACAAGCATTGAAGCCAGTTCAAGCAAACCGACAAAATGCTTTGCCGCGCGGGGCTTTTCAATCGGCTCGGAGAGGAATACTGTAGAGATACAAACTTTTTTTGAATGTATCTCTACATGAAAAACTGGCTCGCATTAATTCTTGGTCTACCGACCGCCAATGCCACCGAGCGCATGCGAGCCTGGCGCGCACTGAAAGCCTCTGGAGCGGCGGTGTTACGCGATGGCGCCTATCTGTTGCCGGACTCCGACGCCTGTCGTGAAGCACTGGCCTCGGTCGAACGCGATATTCTGGCCATCAATGGCACCGCCTATGTCCTGCCTGTCGTGCCCTGGGTTGATCGACTGGCCTGCGCCTGGCTGATTCGACGCTTCATCGATCCAGACGCTCGGATCCTCTGGCTGAACAGCCCGCAGGACTGCCCAGCCGATGCTCTGGGTTTTGATTTCGATGAGGCGACCTTCAGTCATGTCGGCAACCGTGTGACCTTCGAAACCCTGCAAACCAGCTTTGAAATCCAGGAGCCCGGTCTGGAGCGCATTGCCGCCCTCGTGCATTACCTCGACATCGGGGGCATTCAGCCAGTGGAGGCTGCCGGCATCGAACGGGTGCTGGCCGGACTACGCGAAACCATTACCCATGACGACCACTTGCTGGCTGCTGCGAGCGCCATCTTCGACGGCCTGCTTGCCGCGTTTGTGAAAGAGGAACAACCCCAATGAGTAAGGCATCTCCATCGCTCGTTGAAGCGGAACTGCCAAGGCCTGAGGCGATCAGTTTGCGTGAAGCGTTCTGGTTCTGGCTCAAACTCGGCTTCATCAGTTTCGGCGGGCCGGCAGGACAGATCTCGATCATGCACCAGGAGCTGGTCGAACGACGGCGCTGGATTTCCGAGCGGCGATTTCTGCATGCCCTCAACTACTGCATGTTGCTGCCAGGGCCGGAAGCTCAGCAGCTGGCGACCTACATCGGCTGGCTGATGCATCGAACCTGGGGCGGTGTCATTGCAGGCGGGCTGTTTGTGTTGCCCTCGCTGTTCATCCTGATTGCCTTGTCCTGGATGTATATCGCCTTCGGCGACGTGCCGATGGTCGCCGGCCTTTTCTATGGCATCAAACCCGCCGTGACCGCCATCGTCGTACAGGCGGCACACCGAATCGGTTCGCGAGCGCTGAAGAACAATTGGCTGTGGGGCATGGCGGCGGCGTCGTTCGCGGCGATATTTGCATTCAATGTCCCCTTTCCACTGATCGTGCTCAGTGCGGCCTTGATCGGCTACCTGGGTGGCCGTTTTGCTCCCGAGAAATTCCGGATCGGAGGCCACAGCGCCGCCCAAAAATCCTATGGCCCGGCATTGATCGATGACGACACGCCCTCCCCCGAACATGCCCGGTTCAGCTGGTTGAAGCTGGCGCTGCTGACACTCATTGGGGCGGTGTTATGGGCGTTGCCAATGGCGATCCTGACCACACTCTTTGGCTGGGAAGGCACCTTGACCCAGATGGCCTGGTTCTTTACCAAGGCGGCACTGCTGACATTTGGCGGTGCCTATGCGGTGCTCCCGTATGTCTACCAGGGCGCAGTCGGACACTATGGCTGGCTGACCCCGACACAAATGATCGACGGCTTGGCGCTGGGGGAAACCACGCCGGGGCCGCTGATCATGGTGGTGGCTTTCGTCGGCTTTGTCGGGGCTTATGTTTCGCAGGTGTTCGGCGCCGACCAGGTGTTTCTCGGCGGCGCCGTCGCGGCGACGCTGGTGACCTGGTTCACCTTCCTGCCTTCGTTCCTGTTCATCCTCGCCGGCGGCCCGCTGGTGGAGACGACGCACAACGAACTCAAGTTCACCGCGCCGCTCACCGGGATCACTGCCGCTGTGGTTGGGGTGATTCTTAATCTGGCAGTGTTCTTCGGCTATCACGTGCTGTGGCCCAAAGGGTTCGGCGGCACCCTCGACTGGCCTTCTGCGCTGATCGCCATTGCCGCAGCGATTGCCTTGTTTCGCTTCAAGCGTGGCGTCATTCAAGTACTGATGGCCTGTGCGCTCATTGGTTTGGCAGTGCATCTGCTGCGCTAGCGAGCGTGCGGCGATCAAACGTTTCCTGGCAGGCATCGGGCCTGCCGGATCATCCAGCCTTTCGAACCAGGCAGGAGGTGTTCCATGAGGTGGATTACCCGTGAACGACCCAAGATTGATCGCATCGCGTGTCCTTGGCTGATCACTCGTTTTATCGATCCACAGGCCGAGTTCCTGTACGTCCCCAGCAAAGACGTTCTGCGGCTTGCCGCTGAGAAAGATGCAACGCCTTACGACATTCCGGGCGTTGAGCTTTCCCACGTAGGTGAGCTGTGCAGCTTTGATGCGTTCCTGAAGAAGTACCAGCTCAGTGATCCCGCCTTGCAGCATTTGGCCAAAATCGTGCGCGGGGCTGATACCTCCCGTCTTGATCTGACGCCGCAATCGGCTGGGCTGTACGCGATTTCGCTGGGATTGTCGCAACGCTTTGCCGATGACCAGGAAATGCTGTCGCACGGCTTGATCATGTATGACGCGCTGTACGCCTGGTGCAAGGAGTGTCAAGGCGAGACGCATAACTGGCCTCCGCAGATGTGATGAGGCCTGTTCACACTGAACGTTCTGATCCTGCATTACCGGGACAAAGGCAGGGCGATTGACGTCGCCCTGCCCAAGCAGAAGAGGACCTCATGACCCTACGGCACAAACGACGTTTTGCTCTGCCAGTCTTCGCCGTCCTGTTGATGGCGCTAGCCGTCATCAACATCGCGAACCTTCGTGACGTTCAGGCTGCAGACAAACCATCGACCAACGACCTGCCACTGAAACATGTCACCGACATTCCGTTGCCCGGTGGCGCTACTCGGCTTGACTACGAGAGCTACGATCCAGCGCGCAACCTGTTGTTCATCGCCCATTTGGGCGACAGCGAAGTGATCGTCTATGACCTGCGTGAGTCCCGCGTCGTTGGACGCATTGCGAACGTTTCGTCGGTGCACGGCGTGCTGGTTATTCCTGAACTGTCGCGTGTCTACGCGTCGGCGACGGGCACCAACGAAATCGTGGCGATTGACGAAGCGACTCTGGCAGTTGTCAGCCGTATGCCCGGCGGTGTCTATCCAGACGGCATGGCTTACGTACCCGACCTTCACAAGCTTTACGTATCGAACGAAAACGGCAAGACCGAAACGGTAATCGATGTACGCACCCACACTCGCGTCGCAACGATTCCCCTCGGAGGTGAAGTCGGCAATACACAATATGACCCTGTATCACGACACATTTTCGTCAATGTCCAGACACGTGGGCAACTGATCGAAATCGATCCCGCAACCGACCGGATCGTTGCGCGCATTGAATTGCCGGGGGCAAGAGGCAACCATGGCTTGTTGATCACCCCGCGTGACCGGCTGGCCTTTATCGCGTGCGAAGGTAACGACAAACTGCTGGTACTGGACATGCAAACGATGCGGGTTATCCAGGCGTTCGATACTGGAGGAACCCCTGATGTGCTTGCGTTTGACCCCGTGCCGGGCATGCTTTATGTGGCGGCAGAGGCCGGCATGGTGTCGATGTTCCACGTCAAGGACAGCGTCGTCACGAACATCGGCAGTGGCCGCGTAGGCCCGCATGCGCACGTCGTTGCCGTGGATACGGCGACACACCGCTCGTATTTTCCACTCAAGGATATCGACGGGCACCCGGTACTGCGGATTATGGAACCCCGGTAGCRCATCCGTGCTGCGGCACTGTCGGCAGCTGGCGTTTTGATGATCGAATGCGTTAATGGCGCCCCACCTGCGCGAAAGTTCGAGCGCAAGAGACCGGGTGCGATCCTGCGGGCAGAGCTTTAATCTGCCTGCAGTACCTGATCTTATGTCTGGAATATCCATGCCCTATCACCCCGCCAGCCACTACCTGTCCGCCATCGACCCGGACTGGGCGCGGCACATCGCCGCCATCGGCCCGTGCCTGCATCAGCCAAAACCGGCTCGCGACCCCTACGAAGCGCTGGTTCGGGCCATTGCTTATCAGCAACTCCATGCCAAGGCCGGCGATGCCATTCTCGGGCGTTTGATTGCGTTGTTTCCCGACTCGCTGTTCCCGACGCCCGAGCAATTGCTAGCGTGCGAATTCGAGGTGCTGCGCAGCTGTGGTTTCTCCGGCAGCAAGATCGCCACGCTCCAAGGTATCGCCCAAGGCGCGCTGGAGGGGCTGGTGCCGGATCGTTCAAACGCGCTGGCGATGAGCGACGACGAATTGATCGAACGCCTGACCCGGTTACGCGGTGTCGGCCGCTGGACTGTCGAGATGCTGCTGATCTACACCCTCGAACGCATGGATATCCTGCCCGCCGACGACTTTGGCGTGCGCGACGGTTACCGCCGTCTCAAAGGTTTGGAGCAACAGCCAAGCCGCAAGCAGATGGTCGATATCGGTCAGGCGTGGAGCCCCTATAGAACCGTCGCGGCCTGGTATTTGTGGCGAGTGCCGAACCGATGAAACGCTTTGTGTTGATSAATGCTCAGGGCGAACCGCTAGACAGCGTCGAACTCGGACAAATGGGCGGCCATCGACGATCCCGAATCTACGGTCGACTCGACTGCCCTGCTGCACTGCGGGCCATTGCCCGTGGCGGCTATGTCGCGCACCGGGTATTTTTCGCCGATGAAACCACGGCCCGCGCCGCGGGTTATCGACCGTGTGCGGTGTGTTTGCCGCTGGCGTATAGGGAATGGAAAAAAGCATCCAGTCAATGACGCGGTAACCTGCAACCGGGATCAATCACAGGTCAATGCGGCTTGGACAACTCAAAAGCCTGCTCAAATCRCACCAAAGCGGGCGATTGCTGCATCGATAAATCGACGGAGTTTGGCCRTTCTCTGACGATTTGCCGTGTAGAGCAAATGCATGTGTCGGCTCGGCGCTTCGAAATCAGTTAACAGCCGCACCAACTCGCCGCTTTGCAGCGCCGGCTGAAGAAAGTCTTCGGGGCCAAGGACAATTCCAAACCCGTCAAGCGCGGCGGACAGCAGTGCTTTGCTCTCGTTGACCTGCAAGCGACTGGAGACCTGTACCTTATGAACGGTGGAGCCTTTGCAGAACTGCCATTCGCGGTCGGCCGGGCGGGACCAGTAGGCATATCCCAAACACTCGTGGCTCTCAAGATCAGCCGGTGTTTGTGGCGTTCCGCGTTCAATCAGGTAGCTCGGTGCCGCGCAGGCCACCAGCCGATAAGGCACCAACGGTCTGGCGGTCAAGCTGGAGTTGGCCAGGGGACCGATCCGGAAAGCCACTTCATAGCCCTCTTCCACCAGATCGACGAAGCGATCCGTCAAATGCAGATCGATTTCCACTTCAGGGTGCTGACGCAAAAAATCCGTCACCAATGGCATGAGGCTATAGGAACCGAAAGTCACGGGAGCACTGATTTTCAGTTTGCCACGAGGGGTGTCGTTCATGATCTGCGCAAGGGAGTCGGCAGCCTGGGCTTCGCTCACAATATGCTTGCAGCGTTCATAGTAAGC